>JBEKCP010000191.1:0-9417 GCA_050014815.1 Thermoguttaceae bacterium
GCTGTCGAAAATGTTGCCGTCGGCCAGGGCCCTTCTCAGGGCCGAGCCGAAGTTCGGCGGCAGGGCCTTGCCCTCGACCAGGGCCGCCATGTACGCGGCCTGCTGCCCGCTGGGAACCTTGATCTGGTCGCCCTCGACGGTGTAGGAAGTCAAGTTCGCCTTCTCGAACGCCGCCTCCATCGCCGGCAGACAATTGGCCGAGATCGGAACACCGTGCATCAACGAGACGTCCGGCCCCGATGCCTGGTGCTGGAACAGGTAGCCCAGGCTGATGACCACGATGGCCAGCAGCAGCCCGGCCGTGATCCGCGCCCCCGGGGTCATCGAGCGGAACAGGTCGCCGGCTTGGGCGAAGGCTTTATTGAGAAAGTCCATCCGTGGATCTCGCTATCGCTAGGTCCCCTCTCCCGCGTGCCGCTGCGGCACGACCGGGAGAGGGGAGGGGTACGTTAAATCTGAAGTTTCTGCACCTCCTGGAACGCATCGACCATCTTATTGCGGATCTGCACCATCATGTTGAAGGCGATGTCGGCCTTCTGCACGGCCGTGAGCACCTCGGCCGGGGTGACGTTGCCGCCGGTCACGAGCTTCTCGACCGCCCGGTCCGCCTCGCTCTGCATCGAGTTGACCTCCTGGATCGAATTCAGGAGGAACTCCTTAAACGACGGCCCGCCCTGCGGCGCGCCGACTTTGCCGGCAAGCGTCCCGGGCAGCATGGGCATCGTCGAAATGTTCTGGATTGGCGTCATGATCTAAAGCACCAGGTCTCAATACTCAAATCACAAACAAGTTCCAAGCTCGAAATCCCAATTCTCAAAATCGAAAGCGTCAGGTTGTGCTGGATCCGGTTCTTCACCATCTGTCATGGTTCGTGACGAACTTCTCGCGGGGGGCGTATCCGTACTGCCGCAGTTTTCCCGACAGCGTACGGACGCCGATCCCCAGGGCCTTGGCCGTTCTCTCGCGGTGGCCGTCGAAGTGTTCCAGGGTCGCCTCGATGAGCCGCCGCTCCACCTCTTCGAGGCTGATTCCGACCGGGATCGGGTCGCATGAGGGTTTCTTCTCATGGAGTTCTTCGGTTAGATGGCGGACCTCCTCGCGGAGGGCGTGGTGCGTCTGTTCCAGCCGCAACGTCGCGGTGTGCCAGGCGGCCAGCACCGCCTGGAGGTCGGCGCCGCCGGGCGGCATCGGCAGGTCGAGGGTTTGGTTACGCTCGGTCATCATCTTATCGTTCGCTGCAAAGGTCGATTTGGCGGGTCCCCGGCGGGGCGGCATAGGCGCCCCGCACCTGGCCGGCCGGGCCAAGCTGCGCGTGGTACCCGACCCCGCCGCCACGCTGGAGGACAAGGAAAACGAGGAAAATGCGGGGAGTATGTACCCGAAAACCTCGCCCGTTGTCAATGGACGTTTGACCCGGCCCAGCGGGATACTGGGCAATTTAGAGATCTCAGGTCGTATCGTCGTTAGTGCGTCCCTTGTCCCCTACGGCGCGGCCAGTTCCTGCGTGCCGGGCTTGAAGTGCGGCCAGACCCCGGTGTACTTCACCGGGGTCTGCCGACGCTCGATGCCGGCAAGCTTCTCCAGGAGCTCGCGCGAAAGGGCGTCCTCCACCTCCCGGCGGACATCCGGGAGCGTCTTGCTGCCGGGCTTGATCTCGTCCGAGCGGATCAGGTGGACGCCGAAGGGGCTGCGGACCGGCGGGCTCAACTCGTCCTTCTTGAGTGCGAAGGCCGCGCGGGAAAAGGCCTCGTCCATCGGGCCGCGGCGGCCGATCCAGCCCAGCCGCCCGCCGTCGCGGCCGCTGGGCCCCATCGAGTACTTCTTGGCCGCCTCCGCCATCGAGATTGTTCCGGAAACGATCTCGGTCCGAATCTCCTCGGCGCGGCGGACGACTTGGTCCCACGACATCGGTTGCGAGTCCTGCCGGGGCCGCAGCAGGATATGGCTGACCGAGACCTCCGTGCCGTCCAACTCCCGGCGATGGGCCTGGAAGTAGGCTTCCTCCCGCTCGGCGGTCAGGTACTTCGCCAGGTACTTCTGCCAGGTGACATTCCAGGCGAGTTGGCGGCGGACGTCGGCCTCGCTGGCCGACGCGGCCCCCAGCACGGCCGGCAGGGTGCGGCCCCGGGCCGCCGCTTGCGTAAGGGCCCGGGCCTTCGCCGCCGCCATCTCCTCCTCGCTGGGCAGCTCGTCGGCCCGTTGGGCATAAGCCAAGACGAGCCGCCGGGCAACGAGTTCCTCCAGCACTTGGGCCCGGGCATACGGCAGCATGTCGGGGCTGAGCTTCTTGCCCCGTACGGCCTGGTCGAGCGTCTGCCGGGCCTCGCCCAGCAGGATCGACTCTTCGCCGACCGTGACCACGGCGGTGCCGTCGTCAGCGGCCGTCGCCGGCGCCGCCGCGGCGAAGCACAGCATGGCGAGAAGCGAGCGAATCATCGAGTGCTCCGCTGTGTGCGAAGCCGCAAGCGGCCTTCCGCGGATCGGGCACCACGTCCCGCGTGGTCGCCGCGGTTATTGTCTTTTCCTAATCCCTAATCCCCAATCCCCAATCCCTCTCCGCTCAGTCCCACCACCAGCGGCCGTTGGCGGGAAGTTTTGGGCCGGCGGCAGGCCGGTCGGCCTGGAGCCGCGGGTACTGCTCCACCTCGATGGCCTGGCGCCGGACCAGCGAGGCGGGCTCGACGCGGACGCCGCCACTGACGCCCGCCACGAACGTCTGCCGGTTGACGATCCGATAGTTCGCCACGGTCTCGACCTCCTTCGGGGCCTCGCTGAACTCGACCGGGTAGCCGCGCGGGTCGCCGAAGCAGGTCATGTGCCAGCCGATCCGCTCGGGCAGCCCCTCCTCGCGCACGAGCGCAGCCGCCAAGGCCAGGTCGCAGAGGTTCCGCAACTCGGCGTAGACGGGGTACTTCCGGCACAGGTCGTCGAAGTGCTCGGTGAAGCTTTGAGCGAACTTGCGGCACAGCGGCTCGGCCTCCCCGGTGTGGACCCGCTCGCCCTTGGCGGTCAGGTGTTCGTTCTCGCTTTCGACCTTCACGCCCTGGCCGCGGAGGTTGAAGGCCAGGCGGTCCTTCGAGGCCAGCACCGCCTCGTAGTTGAGGCTGAACCACCACCGCAACACGCCCATGGCCGGCGGCTTCTCGCCGGGTCGAAGCTGGATGAGGTTGAGGTAGCTCGCGACGCCGGGCACGCCCTCCTCCAGGCCCATGCCCACCAGCTTCATCCGGTAGTCGGCCTCGACGAGGATGCGTGCCGCGCGGGTGCGGGGATCCAGGCCGAAGACCTCGATGTCCTGCTTTCCCACCGTTGAGCGGAACTGTTCCAGCCAGGCCCGGCGGCCCTCCGGCCGGACCGCCTTATGGCTCCACTCCTTGACGAACTTGTCGGCGGCGGCCAGCCCTTCCTGCCGCGGGGTGATCAGGCAGCCGAACTGGGCGGCCGCGCCGCTCATCATGTGCCGCAGCACGACGACCAGGTCTTCGAGCCGGACGACGGGCTCGCGGGTTTCCACGGCCAGGACGCGGCCCTCCGGCCCGAGCGTCCAGTCGCCGGCCGGTCCCGCCAGGACCAGGTCGCGGGAGTCGGGATAGACGAAGACATAGCGGATCCGCCGCAGCCCGGCCAGCATCTGCATGGCCTCGTCCGGCGGCCGTCCGGCGGCCAGGCCGAGCTGGATCTGCTTCTCCAGCCGCACGAGCGAGATCATCCTGAGCGGCGAGTCCCGCCGCACGTCGCCGGACGACTGGCCGCGGGCGCGGGCAACGCGAAGCGCCGCCAGGTCGCCATCCTTCGCCTCCTTCATGAGCGGCCGGAGGACGCCCCGGGCATCGACCCAGACGCCGGCGGGAAACGGGGCGATCGTGCCCTGGCCGCCGTTGGCGTCCCAGCTCTTCGGGGCGACCGTTTGGGTGATCAGGTTGATGAGATCATCGAAATCGGCTTGCTGGCCGCCGCCCCGCGCCCCGCCGGCCGCGGCTGGATTGGATCCGCCCAGCGGTTGGGCCGAGACCTGGGCGAGGATGCCTGCGCGGACCCGGTCGTCGCCGATCTGGGCCACCGAGCCGATCGCCGCTTCGTGGGCCCCGGCCTGGGCCTGCGCTACGGCGATTTGCCCCAGGAGTGCGTCGCGGCGGGCGGGATCCGCCGCCTGCTGGGCCAAACCGGCGGCCGCGGCGAACTCGCCCGCCTCGACCTGGGCCCGAATCCGGGCATCCGTTGCTGCCGGCCCCTGCGCCGCGACCGGCCAGGCCCCAAGGATGCAGAACATCATTCCTACGGCGACGACCGCTCGGCGGGGCCGCCGACCGACTCTGGTTCCAGCGGACATGATTGCCTCCTTCTCGTTCCTCGCCTTGCCCTACCCATTACTATGGCCGAATTCCCGCGAGATGCAAGGCGCACGGAAGGATGAAGGATAAAGGATGAAGGATGAAGGATGAAGGCGGAGGGCGGAAAAGCCCCCGGACTGCGTCCGGGGGGTTGTGAGGCAGACGTGTAGTGTGCCACTGCTTCGCAAAAGCAGTGCCGCTCGCAAGTGCTTCGCACGGCTTGCGTTATGGCTATTTGTCGCTCTCCCGCCCGCGGCCTTTCGGACTGGTCATCCATCCTCCGGGTGTACAATGTACAATGACGCGAGAAGACGGAGGTCCCAAAATGAACCGTGGGTTGACGCTCGTCGAAGTGCTGGTCGTCGTGGTCATCATTGTCGTGGCCACGGCGCTCTTGCTACAAGGCTGCGCGGACATCCGTGGCGGCTCGGCCCGCAGGGCGCAGTGCTCGAATAACGAAAAGAATCATACCCTGGCGCTTTTGAACTACGAGGCCGCACACAAACACTTTCCCGGCTACAAGCAGGAACTGGCCGGGCAAGACGCGAGTTGGGGCGTGATGCTCCTCCCGTACCTCGATCGCCGAGACCTGTGGCAACAGTGGAAACAAGGCACGCCGATGAAGCGGTTCCTGCGGGTCTACGTCTGCCCGTCCGACCCGCCCAAGAACATGGGCCGCGAAGAT
Source organism: Thermoguttaceae bacterium (assembly GCA_050014815.1). Taxonomy (GTDB): domain Bacteria; phylum Planctomycetota; class Planctomycetia; order Pirellulales; family Thermoguttaceae; genus JBEKCP01. The sequence continues at coordinate 5,017 of JBEKCP010000191.1, forward strand.
GGCCCATCAGCCTACGCGGTAAATACCAAGGTCTGCAAGGATGGCAGCGGCCTCTCACTCGATTACGTCGCTAAGCACGACGGCACCGCCACCACCCTCCTGCTTTCGGAGAACCTGAGAACCGACAAGGCGCATACGTGGTGGGATACGGACCCGCTCATGGTGGGCTTTACGGACGGACCGATGGCCGAGAACGTGCGGTCGAACCATGGCAGCGGGGTCCTCGCCGGGTTCTGCGACGGCCACGTCGCGTTCCTCCGGGATGAAATCGGCGATGACCTCTTCAAGGCCATCGTCACCCCGGACGGCGGCGAGCCAGTGGACGAAGGTAACCTGTAGCCGTATTGGTGGGGCTCGCTGGGCTCGCTGCGCTCGACCCACCCTACATGTTGTGCTCGTCCCGTGCGAACGGGAAGAATTCACACCCACGGAGTGTGCGGCCTGCATGGCCGAAAACGGTTGCCACGCCGGTTTACTCCGACACCCCGTAGGGGTCCTCGTCGGGCAAAATCGGCTGGTTGTCCGGATGACGGCTCTCGTTGGCGCTGAAGACCCGGACCGCCGGCCGGTCTTTGAAGACGCACACGTTCTCGCACTGGCCGCAGCCGATGCACCGCTTGGCATCGATCCGAGGCTGCTTGACGGTCTTGTTGTTGCCGTCGTGGTCCCAGACCTCCACTTCGACGCAATAGATGGCCTTGGTCGCGACCGGGCAATGCTCTTCGCAGACCATGCAGTCGCGGCCGTAGGCGTACGGGATGCAGCGGGTCGTGTCGAACGCCGCCAGGCCGATCCTGGTCTCCTGCTTCGCTTCGAGATCCAGCGGGCGGATGGCCTCGGTGGGGCAGACCTGGCCGCAGAGGTTGCAGTTGTAGTCGCAATGGCCGATCTGGGACACCAGCCGCGGCGTCCACAGGCCCTCCAGTCCCGCTTCCGTCCAGGCGGGCTGGAGGCCGCCGGTCGGACAGACCTTCATGCACATTCCACACGCCGTACACCGCTGGAGGAAGGCCGTCTCGTCTCGCGAGCCGGGCGGGCGGATCAATCCGGGGTGGTACGTGCGGCGGCGGCCTTGAGGCGTTGCCCGCAACAGGGCCAGCGCCGCGATGCCGCCGATCGCCCCCAGCAGCGTAGATCGCCTCGAGAGGTCGATGGGCTGCGTGCCCGACGGCTGCCGCCAGGGCACGACCCATTGGAACCGGATCGCCCCCTGTGGGCAGGACGAGTTGCAGTGGAAGCAGCCGAGGCATTCGGAGGCCATCCAACCTTGCCCGGGCCCCGTGGCGGCGGCCCCATGACACGCACGGCCGCACAGGCCGCACTGGTTGCAGCTCTCCTGGAGGACGCTGCGGCGCAGGAGCGGCTGCCAGGATAGCACACCCAGCAGGGCCCCCAGCGGGCAGAGGTACCGGCACCAGAACCGCCGCCGGTAGGCATTGAGGCCGAGCGTGACCACCAGCAGCCCGACGATCAGCCCCGTGCCGAGGAATGCCTGCCGGGGCTGAAAGACGTTGTCTCGCAGGAGATCATAGACGGGCTCGGTGAGATTGCTCGGGCGAAGGCCGCGTTTGCCGGCCTCCCCTGGGACGATCTCCGAGTCGCCCTCCAGGGCCTGCTCGCCCTGGACGACGGCGGTGGAGCCCTCCTCGACGGCCCATTGTGCGGCCGGCATCACCACGGTGGCCGTGGTACGGTACAGGAGAACGAGGGGATCGAAGAGCGTGCCCCAATGGCCGCCCACTAGGGCCATCACGAGCAATCCGGCCAACAGATAGTACTTGGTCCGCTGCCAGGGGGACCAGGCACGCTCCCCTCTCCCTCCGGGAGAGGGGCAGGGGGTGAGGGAAACTGCCGAGCGAGCCTGCCCCTCTTGGCAGTCTGTCTCACGGGTTCCCCTCACCCTGCCCTCTCCCGGAGGGAGAGGGGGACCGGGGTGTCGTTTCGCCGGAGATCTGCCCAGGGGCAGCAGCAGGCGGCTTGCCAGGGCGTGGATCGTTCCCAGCGGGCAGATCCAGCCGCAGAAGACCCGGCCCAAGAGGGCGGTGGCGACTATGGTGCCCAGCGCGGCCACGAGCAGCGTGGGCACGCCAAGCCGCCCGGCCAGCCAGGAGACGGCGATCCCGGCCACGACGATCCAGACGGCCGCCACCAGCACGCCCAGCGCGGAGACCCGTCGCCGAAAGACCGTCAGCGCCGCCAGTGCCACGGCCAAGGCCGGAAAGCCGAACAGGGCCAGCGGCATCGCGTGCGCGGCAAGCCACGTGGCCACGAGCACGAGCGGGTCGATGAGAAAGAACGTCTTCCAGACCGCGCTGGGCGCTGCATCGGGCCGGGCCCGAGTCGCCGCCAGCAGCCCCAGAAACGCGAGCAGGCAGAAGACTTGGACGGTCCGCCGCGCCAGCACCATGCCCGCCGCCTTGAGGGAAAAAGGGGACTGTCCCCATTTGCCGGAACGGCCCGAAGGCGGGCACCGTGTACCCATGGTCGTCGCACAAATGGGGACTGTCCCCTTTTTCCCTCCGTTCTCATGACGACTCATGAGACCGCCAATTCCTTCAGTGCCAGCGAGCGATAGTCGATCTTGCCGAGGCCGGCCGCCTGGCCCTTGACGATCGAGGAGAAGTCCGCGGGTTTCTTGCCCATCAGCTCGGCGCCCAGGGCGTCCAGGGCGACGATATCGACGCCGGCGGCGACGGTGTTCTTGATTTCGACGTCGGCCGGGTTGCCCCCTTGGGGTCCGTGGGCCTTGAGGATCCGCACGGCATCGAGCACGCAGAGCCGCGGCTTCATGAACCGCGTCAGGTCCGCGAGGCAGTCGCCCATCGCCTGGTGGAACGTGTTGCGCTTCTCGATCACGCCCATGTAGTTCTTCATGCACAGCGTCACGCCGGCGATCACGTGGTGCTTGACGACGGGCACGTTGATCAGCAGGTCGCATTCGAGCATCTCGGGGAACATCGGGAGGGTCTTCACTCGCTCGCCCTTGATGGCGACCTCCCTGACGCGGCTGCGATCCATGAAGAGGACCTGGGCGCCGAGTTCTTTGGCGGCGGCGGCGATGCCGCTTGCGTGGTAGCACTTGGCGGCGGCGTTGCACGTGTTGTCGCCGACCTTGACGACCTTGGCCCCGGCGTCGAAGCACATCCGCACCAGCGCGGCCACCACTGCGGGATTCGTATTGGCCGCCTGCTCGGGCGTGCGGTCCCAGCCGATGTTCGGTTTGACCCAGACCACGTCGCCCCGCTTGACGAAGCGGGCCATGCCGCCGAGCCCCTCGATCGCCTTCTCGGTCAGACTCGCGGCAATCCGCTCAGCGGCCGCGGCCTCGGGCCCCGCGGCGCCGGCCCAGCGGGCGATCGCCATCTCGGTCGTCTTCTCGGCGGCCCGGGCGAAACGCCCCTGTGCCCCCAGCGCCATCGCTCCGGCTGCCGCAGCCGAATGGACCAGAAAATCCCGTCGCGTGTGCATGCCCATTCAATCGCTCCTGAATCACAGATGGAAAGACCAAACCCGTATCTTAGCCGGTCCGCGAAGCAGGTGCAAGTTCAGGGCGGGACCCAGCGGAGGGGGCAAGGAAGCGATCCGCAGATTCGAGACAAGGAGACAAGGAGACAAGGAGACAACGAGACAAGGAGACAAGGAGACAACGAGACAAGGAGGTAAGGAGGGCGGCCTGCGAGCGCCGCCACATCCCGCTGCCGTAGGAGAGGAAGCAATCCGCAGATGTCACAGATTCAGCGTCTGAATCTCCCTGTCTCCCCCTCTCCTTGTCTCCCTGTCTCCTTGCCTCGCCTTACGGGAGCGGGATGCCGCGGAGCTCGTAAGGGAAGTCCCGCGTCACGATCGACCCGGGCGTCTTGTAGACAAATGCCATCTCGCCGGGCGGTTTGTCGAGGTTGAACAGGTAGCCGAAGCCCGCCTCGTTCTTCGATCGCTCGGTCGTCTCCAGGGAATCGTAGGGGATCGGCTTGCCGTCGGGGCCTTCCAGGTAGGCCTCGTTGGCGAGGATCCAGCCGCGGTGAGACTCCATCGCCTGGCCGGCGTCGTCGAACCGGACGCGAATGTAGACCTCCCAATTGTCGCCGTTCTTGCGGACCTGGTCGAGGACGACCGTGGCGCCGGCGATCCGTTTCTCGACTTTCTTCTTGTTGAGCAACTCCGTGAAGCGGAAGGTCTCGACCTTGCCGGGTACGATCGCCCGCAACTTCCCCTTGAGGCTGGCGATCTGTTTTGGGGGCGGCGAGGGGAGGACCAGCGGGACGCCCAGCTCGACGGCCACGGCGTCGCGGCCGCTGAGGGCCTCGGTCTCGGTTTGCGGGTCGTCCACGGCCAGGGGGTGCTGGTTCTCATCGACGGCCTTGACGTCGGCCAATCGCTGCTTCAGCCCGATCGGCCGGAGCC
>JBEKCP010000192.1:0-9410 GCA_050014815.1 Thermoguttaceae bacterium
CCGGCTGCTGCGGGCCGGGCCCGGCCAGTTGCTTTTCCAGGCTGGCCACGCGGACTTTCAGCCGGGCCTCGCGGGCGCGGAGCTGCTCGCGCTCGGAGGCCGTGCGGCCCACCAGCAGGTCGGCGCCGGCCATGTTCATTTCGTCCAGCAGGGAGCGGGCCCGCGCCCGCTCGATGGCGTTGAGGGCCTCGCTCGTGTCTCCCAATTCGGCCTGCCAGGCGACCATCTGCTCGAAAGCGCCGGCGAACTTTTGGAACGATTCGGCCCGCTCGTGCTCCGCCCCGCCGAGTTGGCCCCGCTGCTCCTCGGCCAGTTCCATGGCTTGTTTCAGGTCGGCCAGCGCGTCGCTTTTTTCCTTGAGCTGCCAGGAAATCTTCGCGCGGACCAGATAGCTTTCGAAACGGAGGCCGGGGGACACGCGGCAGCGGTCGCGGATCGCGATGGCCCGGTCCGCCAACGGCTCGGCTTCGGCCCAGCGCTTCTGATCGTTGAGCACTTCGGCGTAGCGCGTCAGCGCCAGCGCGACGACGGGGTGGTCGGGGCCGAAGGTCTTCTCCCGAATCGCCAGCTCCCGCCGGAACATCGCGTCGGCCTCGGCGTGGCGGCCCTGCTTGGCCGCCACGTAGGCCAGCGAGGCCAGCGGCATGGCCACGTAGGAGCTGTCCGGGCCGTAGGCCTTCGTGTAGATGGCTCGCGCCCGCTCCAGGAGCGGTTGGGCCTCGGCATAGCGGGACCGCCGAATGCTGAAGTTGCCCGCGGACAACAGCGCGTACCCCAGGCGGGGGCTGTCCGGTTTTTCCGTTTTCTCCGTCATCGCCAGGGACCGCCTAAAGAGAGGCCCGGCCTCCGTATAACGTCCCTGCTGCACGTAACAGGTGGCGAGGCTCTCGACGTAGCGAGCCAGCTCCGGATGGTTGGGCGGCAGGGACTTCTCGGCGACGGCCACGGCCCGCTGGTGCAGCGGCTCCGCCTCGGCGTAACGGCCCTGGGCATCGTAGAGGGTGGCCAGGTTGTCGGCGTAGAGTGCCGTCGAAGGGTGCAGCGGACCGCGGACCTTTTCGTTCATGGCCAGCGCCCGCTTGGCCAGCGGTTCCGCCTCCGCGTAGCGGCCTTCGTGGCGGTACAAGACGGCCAGGTTGTTGCACGATTGGGCCAGGTGCGGATGATCGGGGTCCAGCCGCTTCTCCCGGATCGCCAGGCAGCGTTTGTAGAGCGATTCCACCTCTTCGTAGCGGGCCTGGCAATCGTACGCGATGGCCAGCAGGTTGAGGACCCTGGCGAGCTGAATATCCTCGGGCCCGAGAATCTTCTCCTGGATCGCCACGGCCCGTCGAAGGACGGATTCCGCTTCCGCGAAGCGGCCCTGGAGGCGATAGGTCGAGCCGAGTTCCCGGAGGACGTAGGAGACCTTGAGATGATCGGGGCCGAGGGCCTTTTCCCGCAGCAAAAGCGCCCGCTTCAAGAGCGGCTCGGCCTCCCCGTAGCGTCCATTGGCGCCCTCGATTTCCGACAGGAAGACCAGGCTGGTGGCGACGTCCACGTGATTGGGGCCCTGGACCTTTTCCCGGATCGCCAGCGCCCGCCTCACCAGCGGTTCCGCGTCGCTCATGCGATTCTCCCAAACGTACGCGTCCGAGAGGGTCTCGAGGACCTGGGCAACGGCCGCGTCCCCGCCGGGGGACGCCTTTTCCCGGATCTCCAGGGCCCGCTTCAGTGTCCGCTCGGCGTGGTCGTAGCGCCGCTGGGCGGTGTACAATTGGCCGAGCCTGACGAGGGTCGGCGTCACGAGCTGGTTGTCGGCGCCCCAGACCTTTTCGCGAATGGCCATGGCCCGTTGGCACAACTCGACGGCCTCGGCCAGCTTCCCCAACGTCTCCTTGAGGTAGGAGAAGTGCTCCAGGATGTTCGCGGTATCGAGGCCCTGGGGAGATGCCTTCTCGGCAATCTTGATGGCTCGCGTGTAAAGCGGCTCCGCTTCGCCAAAACGCTTCTGGAAGCGATAGACTTGGGCGAGGTTGTCCGAGGTGAGCGCAATCCTCAGGTGATCCGGCCCCAGGGCCTCTTCATTCAAGGCCAGGGCCCGCTTGTAGGCCGACTCCGCGTCGGGCCAGTGGGCCCATGCCAGATAGACGTGGCCCAGGTAATTGTAACCAAGGGCGATCTGGACCTGCCGGTCCTGGGAGGAAAGGGCCTCGGCGTCGGCGATCATCTGCCGGGCTGCCGTTTCGGCCTCCGGATACCGGTGGGCGGCCTTGAGGGCATCCACCTGCTTCCGTTGCGCCGCCAGAGGGTCGGCGGCCAAGGCGGGATGCGAAAGGGCCGACAGCGATAGAACCGCCTGCAAGACCGCCGCCAGAGGAACAAACCGCGCCATTGGCAGGCCCCCCGTTCTGGTTTGTGCCGAGCACAGCCCCCTGCAAACAATGTTATAGAGGAGAGCCTGCACCGTCCAGTGCAGCGGCCTGAATTGCGCATGGACAAAGACTTCCGCATCCCCGTCACGGCTGAGCAACGGGAGCTAGTGAACCGGGCCGCCGAGACAGCCGGCAAGGATATGGCCGCATGGGCGCGCGAAATCCTGCTGAAGGCTGCCAAGCGGCAGGCTTAGCGGAGAGAGGGGGTTACGATCCCATCCGTGTAGACGGACCCCTACGGCAGATTATAGGGCTGCTGCGCCGCCAAGACGCGGGCCACTCTCCGTCAGTGGAGAGCCGCCCACAACGCGAATGACTGGGCAGAAACTGGTGCCGTCACTTGTTCAATTCCCTAGCCGGGATCATAGCGATAGGAATCAGCCTCTATCGCCCGGGTTATCCATTTCTCCAATCGCCACCAAGTAGTCGTCCCTGCTTTTTGGGCACCAACCCAACTCCTTGGCAAAACGTGTGCCAACCCCAAGTTCCCCTGGGATATAGTCATGGCCCTTGTTCTTTTGTGACGAATGCCGAATCCCAAACTGTGCTACCAACTTCCCCTCGTGGTATACCTCATACGGATCATGGGCGGCATTCGGAGCGGCTACCTTTTCCGCCCCGAGTTTGGCCACAATCTTCAGCGCAAGCTCTTTCGTGATTTGGTTGCGACTTCTTCTCGGCACTACTCAATCCTTCTCATCACCGCCTGCAAGGCGTCAAGTTGTTGGCGCGGCCTCTTCCCCAATCTGTCCGGCGGCAACCGTGTTAGAAGAGTGTACTGCGTCGTCATGCGATCCTTTACCATAGCAACGGCCTCTTCAATAGTGTCGCCCGCGCTGCAAATCGCGCCATCGACGAACGACGCAACGTACTCGCATGGCTCGCCGCTGTCGTCTAGAACGGGTTCTACCAACACCATGATCGGCTTGATGGCCTCAAATGGCTTAGGTGCGAACGTGTTAATCGGAACCGTAAGCGCCTGCGGGAGTGACTCCAGCTTTTCCAGCCGGCGCATGAGTTGCGTATTTTGGCTCGTGAGTTGAGCGACGGTCAGTTGCAGACTCAAAACCACATGGTGCGGCTGCGCTGACTGCGCTGCCGGGGAGAGCATTCGATTATGCACCGCACATTTTGTTAGGAGTTCATGGCCGCCCTCTCCAACGAAGTCGGATTCGTCAGACTCGCAAGAGAATAATTCTGAATCAAAAAAGCGCTTTGGATTCATGTCATTCCCCTGATTCAATAACTAGTTCCTGTATTCCCTTCGACAGCATTGCCGCCACCTCCTCGGGTTGACAGGCAATCTGTTTTATCTTCCTTGGATATGCGAAGATCGTGACCTCCAGCGTCTCTTTTTCCTTTGTTTCACCTGTATTGGGGCCGGGCTTAAGTCGCCACCTCAAATCTCCGTATGGGCCATGACCATGAATGTCGAAGACCGCACCCGTCAGGCTCATCTTTGCCTTGCCGACGTTGGCCGAAACCCCTAGCAACATCCTCACGAACCCCCGATCCGGCAGGTCGGCTTGCGGTATGTGGAAGACGCCTTGGCAGCAGCTTACGTCTAACTTCTGTTTGGAAAGCATTCCCCAAAGCTCCCGTAACTCCTCTTCGGTGTTAGGGATTTTGGTGCCTTGTCGCCACGCTGGAAGCGCAGATTCAAGCATGCACTCGACCTCACAGCGTCCGTAATTGTCCTCTGATGCTTCGTGACGGGCACCGACTGTAACCCGAATCCGCGCGGGTCCTCTATCTGTTTGGAACCCAGTCTCACGCTTCTCTGAACACTCCAGCGCGCTTATGCGCTTTGACAGCGCGGTGTCGCTGGGCTCAAAGCAGGCGCATATACGCATCACCTGGAGGTATGGTTGCTCGAATGTGGGAAACTTGGGCGACATGGCTAGCTAGCGATTGGTGTCAGCAGCAGCAACCGTCACGCGGGGGCATGTGAAGTATACCACAAGTGGTATCAGTCCCAAAGAAAAAAGTCTAAGTTTATCGGCCTTTGCACCGCGAGTCAACGGTAATTCCCCTATTACGTATCTACCATAACTCCATGGGTATCCGCCGTCAACTAGCCCCATCATCACCTACGACCTGGAGGGATTTTTTGTGCGGATCGTAGCGTGTTTTCGGCCTCGGCCGCAATCGAGAAAATGTCCCCCTGCCACGTCGGGTTGCTGTTCATAAGCTGTCGGCAACCCAGTTAGTACCGGGCCGCTGCCGGGCTTTTGCGATGCCCGAGAGCCTACTCGATCCGCTGGCCCGGTTTCTAGATGGCTTCTGCCACACCACCAGCTGGGTGGTTTTTCGCCAGCAACGCGATTTTGACCCACTACCGGCGGCTGCCACCCCCCAAAAGAGACGCGGTATTACCAACTCGGGCTCAGCCCAGCGGCATGCCCCCTGTTTCCCGGCTCGAAAACCGATCACAATACGGGCATGCGGATCGTGCTCTGCTACGTGACGAAGCCCGCCCACCTGGAGCAGATCGCCCGAGCGGCGCCGGGCGCCGAGATTGTCGATGCCTCGCAGGAGGAGATCGCACGGGAAATCTTCGCGGCCGACGTTTTTTGCGGCCACGCGAAGGTGCCTATCGACTGGGACGGCGTCGTGAGGCAGGGGCGGTTGCGGTGGATCCAGTCGTCGGCCGCCGGCATGGATCACTGCCTCGTGCCCTCGGTCATCGAGTCGGACATCGTCGTCACCAGCGCCTCGGGGGCCCTTTCCGACCAGGTGGCCGAGCACACCGTGGCGCTGGTGACCGCCTGGACCCGCAGCCTGCCGACCTTCTTCCGCGCCCAGCAGAAGAAGGAGTTCATTCGCCGTCCGACGCGGGACCTGACCGGCAGCACCGTGGGCATCGTCGGCCTCGGGGGCGTCGGGCGGCGCCTGGCGCGGCTGTTGGCGGCGTTCGACACCCGCATCCTCGCGACCGACATGTTCCCGCTGGACAAGCCCGATTGCGTCGAGGCCCTTTGGCCCGCCTCGCGGCTCGACGACCTCCTGGCAGCCGTCGATATCCTGGTGCTCTGCCTGCCGTTGGGCCCGTCGACGCGAGGCATCATCAACGCGGCCGCGCTGGCGAAAATGAAACCGGGCGCATTGCTGGTGAACGTCGCCCGCGGACCGCTGGTGGTCGAGGCCGACCTGGTCGCGGCCCTCCGCAACGGGCGCCTCGCCGGCGCCGTAATGGACGTCACCGAGGCGGAGCCCTTGCCGCCGCAAAGTCCGCTCTGGGACATGCCGCAGGTGATTATCACTCCGCACGTGGGAGGCCAGGCCGCGTGGCGCAACGACAAGATTACAGATTTGTTCTGCCGCAACCTCCACCGATGGCAGAAGGGACTGCCGCTGGTGAACTACCTCGTGGACAAGCGGTTGGGATTTCCGATCCGCGGCGCGGGCTATCCGCTATGGGGGGAGGCGGCTGGAGGGTGGCGGCCGGATGGAAGCACGAAATCCTAAGCACGAAATCCCAAACAAATCCAAAATCCCAAATCCAAAATCCAAAATCGCACCAGCCACTACTCGGCGGTGTCACTATTTTCCGGCCGATAAACGCGAGCGGCCCGGAGAATGGCCTTTACGTCGGCCGGCCGCGGCAGCTAAAATAGTAGTCCAGTGGGAGTCCTCCTATGAGCACAACCTTTCTGGAAGGCAGCGGCACGCGGACCTGGGGCGGTCATCCGGCAACCCATTGCTCGGATGAGATGCTCGGCCGCTACCGGACCATCCTGGAGGAGAAACGGCTCACTTGGACGGAGCACCCCCGGCTGATGCGGGTGCTGGGCTCCGGCGGACAGGGCGTGGTCTATTTGAGCGAGCGCCGCGGAACCGACAACTTTACCCTGCCGGTAGCCCTGAAGATCTTCTCTCCCGAGCGCTACGAGGACGACCGCGCCTACGACGAGGCCATGGGGCGAATGGCCCAGGTGGCCGCCCACGTCGCCCAGATCCAGCAGGATAACCTGCTGGACGTCCACAACTGGGTCGACCGCGACCGCATCCGCCTGATGGAAATGGAATGGGTCAACGGGTACGACCTCAGCCAGTTGCTCACTCGGAAGATGCTCGACTGCGTGCAGAAGCGGGTCGATGCGAAGCGGTGGCGGTACGTCAACGAAGTGATCGTCACGGGCGGTCCGGTGCAGCCGCGGCTGAAGCCGGGCGTCGCCATCGCCATTGTTCGCGATTGCCTGGCGGCCCTGGCGGCACTCCACCGCGAGGGGATCGTCCACGGCGACTTGAAGCCCGCCAACATCATGCTCAAGCGGACCGGCAACGCGAAGATCGTGGACATCGGGTCGGCGTTCGAGGTGGGCCATCCGCCCATCCGCCGGACCTGCACCCCCAGCTACGCCTCGCCCGAAGTGCTCGAAGGCGGCGAGACCACCCCCCGCAGCGATCTGGCCAGCCTGGGGTACGTGCTGGTCGAGATGCTGTCGGGCCAGCCCCCTTTTTCCGGCCTGACCGGACTCCGCGAGCTGCTGGAGGCCAAACGGTTCCTCGCCCAGCGGCTCCCCCACCTGCTGCCCGAAGACGTCGTCTCCAGCGAGCTCTTGATGGCGTTCTGCCGCGGGCTGGTCGCCCCCGACCCGACGCGGCGGTTCCCTACCGCCGAGGCGGCCGACCTGGTGAAAGACGGGGCCGCCGCCTTCCATCGCCAACTGGTCAAGAGCGACCTGGCCAGCGAATACGACAATGAAATCCGTACCTGGCTCAACGAACTGACCGAACTGGGCTAGTGCCCTGGTGAGCAATTACCGGGATCATTCGTTGGCCAATGGGGTTGTCCGCATGCCTGTTCGCCCGATCGATCGCTGGCTGCCGTGGGCAGCGATTTGCGTCCTGGCCGCCTGGCCGGCGACCGCCTCAGCCCAGAAACATGGGTCGCCCCAATCGCTCGAACAGGCCCGCAATCGGATGGTCGACCAGGAAGTGGTGGGCGCGGGCATCAAGGATCCGCGCGTCATCCAGTCGATGCGCGTCACTCCGCGGCATGAGTTCGTGCCCGCCAGGTTGATCGACCGGGCGTACTTCGACATGTCGCTGCCGATCGGCGAACGTCAGACCATTTCGCCGCCGATGCTCGTGGCCTACATGACCGAGCAGTTGGAACCGCAGCCGCGCGACCGCGTGTTGGAAATCGGCACCGGCAGCGGTTACCAGGCGGCGGTGCTCAGCCCGCTGGTAAAAGAGGTGTACTCGATCGAAATCATCGAATCGTTGGGAAAGCATGCGAAGCAAACGCTCAAGCGGCTCAAGTACGCGAATGTGTTCGTGAAGATCGGCGACGGCTATCAGGGCTGGGCGGAGAATGCCCCGTTCGACAAGATTATCGTCACCTGCTCGCCGGAAAAGGTGCCGCAACCGCTCGTCGATCAACTCAAGGAAGGGGGACGCATGATCATTCCGGTGGGCGAGCGCTACCAGCAAGTTCTCCACCTCCTGAAGAAGCAGGACGGCGAACTGATCAACGAAGCGTTGCGGCCGACACTGTTCGTGCCGATGTCCGGCAAGGCCGAGGAGAGCCGGCAGGTCCAGCCCGACCCGCTGCACCCCAAGTTGATCAACGGCGGCTTCGAGGAGGTCACCGGCACCAGCGGCGAACCGACGGGCTGGTACTATATCCGCCAGATGACGGTCGCGACCGCCCCCGACGCCCCGGAAGGGCGCAATTACGCGACCTTCTCCAACTCCGAGCCCGGCCGCGGCTGCCGGGCGCTGCAAGGCTTCCCGATCGACGGCGGCAAGGTCCACGAATTGGAGCTCTCCTGCATGGTGCGCGGGAAGGACATTGCTCCCGGTCTCGCGCCCAGTCAAGCACCCCGGTTTGCGATCGTATTCTTGGACGAGAACCGCGCCACCGTGGGAAACGTGGCCGTCGGGCCATGGCGGGGAACCTTCGAGTGGCGACGGATGACCGGTCGGGTCAAAGTGCCGCTGCACGCGCGGGAGGGGATCGTCAACATCGGGCTGCTGGGCGGGACCGGCGAAATATCGTACGACGATGTCCAGATCCGTCCGGCCAACGCCGAAAAAGGGGGGACGTGAACACTACTGCGCAAGGGAAAGGGGACTGGCTCCGTCGCCACGCTCGATGTGGCGGTGGGCAAACGGGTTGCGGCGACGGTGCCTGTCCCCTTTCCCCGGCGGGCGAAAAAAGGGGGACAGGCACCGTGGCGGCGGCGATTCTTCCAACGGCAAGCAACCTGCGCCACGGAGCCAGTCCCCCTTTTTTCGCCGAACTTGCGCAGTAGTGTGAAGTGCCCCGGGGCCGTTAGGCCAGCGATATCCGCCGGCCTTCGCGCTGGGCCCGGCGGGCCTGCTCCACGATGAACAACGCCCGGTACGCGTCCTCCAGGTCCGAGGTCTTCCGCACCAGGCTGGTCACCGCGCGGTGGAACTGGGTCAGCAGTTGCTCCCCGACCGGCCGCTCGCTGTCGAGCGATTCCTGGTGGCGGCCCGCCTCGTCGAACCAGACCAGCGTCGAAGGCAAGTCCACGAAGGCAATCCCCCGTTGGCACGACACCTGAAGCGCCGGCAACGGCCGGTAAGTGATGGCCTCCTGCCAGTGGGCCGGAACGTAGCGCCCGCAACTGATCTGCGCCACGGTTCCGCTGCCCGGCAAACTCGCGTCCGAGAAGTCCAGGCTCATCATCTGGTAGTCCTCTTCTCCGCGCGGGCAATCGCCGGGGTGCATGACGCCGGTCACCCAGGAGGCCTCGCGGTCGACGACGTAGCGGCACCAATCGACCAGCTCGACAAGGAATCGGGTTCCGGAGGGCTGCGGCCAGCGGCCCGCCGGGGGCACGCCCGGCGTGTCGGCCACCGACCGCTGGTGGCAGAACAGCAGCCGCGGCGAGCCCAGCCGCGTGGCGATCAACTCTTTTAGCCGCAAGGTGGCGGGGGCGTACCGGCGGGCGAATTCGGCCATAAAGGCGACTCCCGCCTCCTCGACCCGCTGCCGGACCAGGTCCGCTTCCTCCAAGG
>JBEKCP010000193.1:0-9403 GCA_050014815.1 Thermoguttaceae bacterium
CTTCACTTTGGCGGTTGTTCCCAACGGGCATCGGTCTTGATGCCGGTCAACTCCTCGGCCGCGCGATACACCCGCGCCACGTAGGCCGGCCAATCGAGGTTCAGTTCCATTTGCGCCAGGTAGGCGTTGCCGACTGCCACTCGTCGCGGCAACTCGTCGAGCAGTTCTCGATACGTCTTTTGCCGCTCGGGCGGCAGCTTTGGCAAGGCTTCGACGACCGTCAGGCGGGCCTCGAAGTCCTGCAACCCCTGTCGCATCATCAGCATTCGGACGGTCGGTATCGGCCCTTCCGCGCCTCGCCCGGCCAATGCGAGCGCATAGGATCCCCAGATGAGAACGCCGTATTGGGCCCGTCCGTGGACCGGCCAGAAGTCGATGCCCACCCGCGACAGCGATCCATTGTGCATCGGCAAGGTGCGAAACATCATCGGTCCCGACCGGTCGTAGAACGTCACGCGGTGCATCGTCAGGTCGAGGTAGTCGATCTTTCGCAGCCAGAACTGCTCCAAAGCGGCCGCGGAATAGCATCCGCCGCTGGGAGCTTCCCGCATTCCCACTTCCAGGTTGCCGACGGCGATGAACTTGCCCGGCGCCCAGCCCGGCAATGGCGGCCCGCGGTAGGCGGCGCCCGGGTCGCCGGAGAAGTGCGAGTAGATGTCCCAACGGGCATAGGGCGCCCACTTTCGCAACAGTTCGCCCGTGCGTTCCGATGCCCGCGTGTCGCCGCCGCAGCCGAGCATGATCGAGCGCTCGGACCATCCCCGCCTCTTCACGATTGCGTGGACGCCGTCGAACATCGGTTTCCAAAAGGCTTCGGCGCCCTCGTCCAGAAATGTCGGCACCACGACGTCGCTGCTGACCCGCGTCCGCGGATCCCACACCGTCACGCTCACCGAGGCCTTCGGGTTCGATGAGCGGGTGGATATCTGACGGTTCTCATAGACGTCGGCCACCTCCTTCGCGCTCTCGGGGCTCCAAACGTACAGACTGATGGCCTTGGGCGGCGCGCAGTGTTTCTGGTAAAGGTCGAGGTATTTCTCGAACAGACTGAAGTCGGGATGCAACCCCTTGTCGGTTTTCACCCAACGGATCAACCCGCTGCCGGACTTCATGTGCGTTCCGATAATCACGGGGACGAACATCACGTCGCCGCCCAACTGGCCCACCATCTCCAGCGATCTTTCCATCAGCTTGAAATGCGCGTCGGACCACGGTTCGACTTCATAAAGCTTGGCCATCGTGTCCGGCGAGTGCATGGCCGTGATCAGCGCGCGGAAGTTCTTGGCGTCGGGCACCGCATAGCCGGTCACAAAGACCTGCACCGGCACTTGAAAGCTCTTGCCGTTGGCCTCGAGCGCCAGCGTGGACGCATACCAGCCCGGCCGCTGGTCTTTCGGCGCCTGGACCTCGAGCCAGACCGGCAGTGTCTTGACGCCGGTTGGCGGCTTTTTCAACAGATCGTC
The DNA here is from genome assembly GCA_050014815.1 of Thermoguttaceae bacterium. Lineage (GTDB taxonomy): Bacteria > Planctomycetota > Planctomycetia > Pirellulales > Thermoguttaceae > JBEKCP01. The sequence continues at coordinate 1,464 of JBEKCP010000193.1, forward strand.
GCACCAATGGGTGTCTTGGCCCTGCGCGGCAAACCATAGCCGCACCGATTTCGCCGACAACATCGCCCCGGCCGGGCCGGTGAAGTCTCGCACGCTCGCGCCCACCCCTTGCAGTCCCTCGGGGTCGGAGAGGACCGCCTGGGCAGCGCCCATGCCGTTGCGGGGAACCAGGATCCGCAGCGGCACCGGGGGATCGAACGGATTGCCCGTCGCGATTCCCGTCACTCCCAAGCCGCGGAGGCCGGTTCCCCTGGACCAACCGCCGGGAATCCTGGAGATCGGGATGAGCCGGTCGGCGACCTGCTCGACCGGCTGCGCACTCCAGACCCGCGTGCCGCGGAGCGCATCGGAATAGGCGACCAGCCCTGCCCCGCTGGCGCTGGTCAACTTCACCTCGCGCACGCCGACATGGCTCCAACCGCCCTGCATCGGGCCACAAACGGGGGCACGATGCAGTTCAATCGCCAGCACGTTGCCACCTCTTACCAGCACTTTCGCCGGCACGGAGACAGTCATCGTGCGGACGCGCGCTTGGTAGTGCGGCAGCCATTTCGCCTCGGGCTTGGCGCCCAGCGCCACGCTGGGCAGCGGCGTCTGCCCGTCGTCCACCGTATAGGCCGCGATCGGATAGTCGGCCGCGGGCGTGTGCGGCGTGATCGGCCCCTCGGGCAGGCGACTCCGGCCGACTTCCACGCCATTGACGTACACGACCGCTCCGCCCAGAAACTCAACGCTGACCCTTAAGTCGGTTACCCGGTCCGGATCCGACACGCCGAACCGCGTGCGGAGGCACAACAGTGCGGGATAGGAAGTCGCCCGGTACATGTCCACCGCCGCGCAGCCGTAGCCGCCCACGAAGTTGCCCAAGTCCTCTCCATAGCGTCCCCAGAGGCTGTCGTCGAAGTCGCGGCCGCTCCAACTGCCCGGCGGCAGTACCGACAATTGGGCGTTGCCGGCGCTTAGCGGCTCGTGATCGTCCGTGCCGTTGCGGTGTACCGTGACCTGGTTCTCCGGGCCTTTGGCGATCCTCGGCCCGGTGGCCAGCCACACCCGCCACGGCGTCTGCGGCGACAACAACGGCGCACTGAGTTCCCGCAACGCTGCTTCGCTGCCGGGCTTGACGGAGACTTGGCCACGACGGCGTTTCTCAATGCCGAACACCGCCGAGTAATTGCCCGCCTTGTCCGTGTCCTTGGCGTCCAGCGACGCCTTCACGCGGATCAGACCGTCGATGGGCGGCAAGCTGTTCGGGTAACGGGTACTCGGGTCGCCGACGAGCGTGATCGCGACCTCGCCTTCCACGGTGTCGCCGTCGAAGGTCAGCTTCGTGGTATCCAGCGGGTGCATGCCTTGGCTATAACCGCTGTCCCAGCCGTTCATGGCTTTCAGCGTTTTCGCCTCGCGGTCGATCTGAAGAATCAGAGCCAACCGCGTCTCGGGCCGCAGGGCGTCCTGCAGGAACAGCACCCAGCGTTTGCTGGAAGCGGCTTTGGGCGCTTCGACGATGACACTGCCCTCCACCTTCCGCGGCGGGCGGGGACAACCATAGGAAACCGAGTAGGTTCCGCCCTGGTCGAGCGCCACGTCGAGGTCGATCTTTTCGAGAGCAATTCCCACTTGGATTTCCAACGGGCCGCCAAGCCGATTCCCCTGCACTTTCAGGCGATGCGACTTCAGCCGATAGTCCAGCTCGGGCACGTCGGCGATTCGCAGCGCATGTTGACGGACCTCGCCGTCTTCCACGCCGAGCATGAGCAGAACGTCCTTGCCGCCCGGCAGAACCTGCTCGAGGATGCAGTCGTAGAACTTCCGTTCGCCGGCCGAACCTCGCGAGGCCGCGATCGGCACTGCCAGCACCAACATCAAGAAGGCGCCCGTGGTCACATAAAGTCTGTTCATACTCCTCCTGAACTATGGCCTGGGTTTGGACTTGGGTTTGGGCTTATCCGGGATTTCATCACTGAGTGTCAGATCAATCTGCTTGGTTCCCCTGGAAATGGCAAGATCCCGGTTCTCGGCGCACTCAAGGATGGTTCCACCGGCACTGGCTTTGACGACCAGCGTTTTCGGCATTCGCAGGACGAAACCACCTGGCGGCGCGGCGTCGCCGGAAAGCGTCAGTACCGCGCCTTTGTCCGTAACCGTGTAGCGGAACGAGCACTTTCCGAAATGCGTGGGCAGGTCTTCGACCGCCATGCCCTCTTTGGCCCGGAACCAATCGGGCGCCGCGCCGCCCAGCAGCACCAGCCGATCACGGTCCTCGAAAGCAAGGCAATCACGCATGAGGAGCCACAATTCGGCGATGGCCCAGCCGTGCGGCATGGCGACGCCGGGTTTCCAGGTCGTGCGATAGTATTTCCAGCCGCCGGTTCCGCTGCCGCCGCCCTCGTCGAAGGCGTACCAACCCACGCATTGCGGATGGTCCAGATGTTTTTCAATCGTGCCGTGGCCGGCGACCCGGTTGCCGGTGAGCAGTCCTTGGTGTGCCGTCGCCAATGGGAAGTAGAACCACCCGCCGGCACCTTTGGCGCCGACGCCCTTGAAAGCCTGGTAACCTTTGCCTTCCGTATACGGATACAATGCGCAAGGCCAAAGGACTGCATAACTGCCGTAACGTGCCGGCAAGTGTGCCGAGAACTTCTGGTCGTACGTTTGCACCAACTCAGACGCGAGACGGTCCCAAGTCCGGGCGTCTTCACTTTTGCCGAGTGCGCCGGCCATGAGGGTGATCGCTCGCAACCCGGCGATGTCGAACGCCTCGGTATAATTGGGGTTGGTGCCATCGCAACTGCCAGGGCGAAGGATCTGGCGTTTCGTCGCGGGTCGTTCGCCGGGTTGGTCCGGCGGCAGGGAATCGCCGAACTCAAGACTGGTGGCTTTCACATAATGCGGCGCGGGCGTCGTACGGTAGTAACGGATCATTGCGGCGATCTTGGCGGCGGACGGATAGACGCGATCCAACCATCGGCGATCCCGGCTGAACGACCAGTGCTGGCCCATGATCCAGAGCACCTGGCCGGGGTTATCGGCCTCGACGCCCACGCGACCATTGAACGGGTGACCGAGAAAGTAGTCGATCGCCTTCTCGGAGAGATCCCAACAGCCGGACTTCTGGAGGATGTTGGCGACATAGACGCCGTCGCGGTTGAAGACGTTGTAGTTCACTACGGCCACGTCCGGCGCGCCCTCGTTCATTTCCATTGCGGCATGGCCGACAATGGCGCCCAGGCATTGTGCCCAGCGCGGGTCGGGCAGCGAAATCCTCGCGCCGCCCGCAAGCCTCTTCCAGTAGACCGCGGCCTCGGCGAAGAGCTGTTCGGCCTTCAGTCCGCGATAGTAAGCCAGACCGGGATCAGGCTGCAAAGAGCCGCCCTCCGACGGGTTGGGCGCGTTGAGGTCGAGCTGCGCCCAGCCGGAGCGGCCGTCCCAATCGTGGCCGACCGCCCGGCGGCCGGGCAAGACAGGGCAGATAAAACCAAGCGCAACGGTCTTGCCGGCCCCGATCGTCAAGTCATGCCGCGCCGCGCCCGAGCAGTTGCCTTGTTCCGACTTTGCCGAATCTTGGCCGGGCACCTTGCCTTCGCCGGCAAGCTGACCAGCGGTGTCGGCCTCCGCCACCCCGATCGCGCCCGGCTTCTCGTTGCACACGAGCACCGGATGCCCTTCGACCAGCAGGGCGTCGCGCGCGTCGCTCACCGACATTTCCTTGACGGCAAAGCCAGCCGGCCCGATCGGCCGCAAGGCGGCGTAGAAGGAGACCGTCCGCTCGCGCTCGCCGCGGTTGGTCAACTCGGCGGTCGCGCCCACGACGAAGACATTGCCCGCCGGGCTCGCGCGCTCCACCTCGCACACCCGCGTGGTGACTGCAAGGTCGCCCGCGCTCCAACTGGTCCACGGGATCAGGTATCCTTCGGGCGGCAGTCCGCGATCGCACTTGCGGCCGTCGGTTGGCGCCGCCAGCGTCTTGGCATCCAGATCGAACAGCCAGAAGTAAACGCCGTAGCTGCCGCAGCCGGGCGAGAACGGGCCTTCGGCCTCGACAAACGTCTTGAGCGTATCGACCGTGTTGGCAATGCCGATGGGGATATGGATCTTGCCCACCGGGTCCAGCGGACCGCGGGGCGCAGCGGGCGGGCCCTTGGGAGCCGCTGCAAGAGCGGTGGCGACCCAAGCGCACAGGACAACGAATGGCAGAAGAACTCTTGCCTGATTGGACAACCAACGGATAGCGTTCATGTTTTACCTTTCCTCCAGCGTGTCCCTGAAAAACGGTCGAAATCGGTGTTTCCAAGCTCAACTCTACTCGGACACACTCCGAATAACAACATTTTCCGCAACCGTTCACGTGATCGGTTACACGCATGCCACCCACGGCAATTCAGAATCTCTACGGTTCTTCCAGGTCTTCACCGTATCCCGGCGGGAAGGGATTGTACATTCCACCCGCCGCGCGGCGCTTCGCCTCGTCTTCGGCCGAATCAGGTAGTTTGACCGGCGGCTTGCCTGGCGGAGCCAGTACCGTCGGCGCGTTGCCGGCAGCGGCCTCCTCTTCCGCCCAGCGCTGTAAGAGGTCTTCGCCGCCAAACTCGGCCAGCCAGTACTCCGCGTCTTCCTTTAAGGTGGGTGTACGGCCTACGTAATTCTCAACGCAGTCGGCAACTTAATTGGTGGACCAACCGACCTCCCGCTGGCAGTAGGATACCACACCACCACTGGGGCTACAAAATTAGGCCACGCAGTCCAGCACGGAAGCCTCACGGGCGTGGGCGTCGATGAGCATGAGTACTTGGTCGATGAGCTTCTCGTCGCCGTCTCTCAATCAAAGGCCCGAGAACTTGTGAAAATGGGACGCGACCAAGGCACTACCAGCGGCGCAACTAATACCATCATCGGTGGGGCTACCTGACTCTGAGTGGAACGAGCCCTTGCCTGCGGAGGTGGGGCACACCGACGCGTGCTGGAAATGACCTTCGATGCGGAGGACCGGGTGGCCCCGGGGCGTTGCCGCCTCGGGGCTCCCACAGACCCGTACTTGCTCGCATTAGAGCATACGGTTCCTCAAATCACGGATTCGTTGCGTGCCCATAGATTGAACGAGAGGTCCGCACGGGCGCCAGCGGGTATCGCTGGAGGAGACGCTGAAACACACGCCAGGTCATCGAGCGTTCGCGGTTGCGGCGGTCAAGCCACTTCCACCATCGACGCTCGACTTCCCAGCGAAAGCGTGAAAGCGCCTCCGAGTTTCCCGTTACGCCGTAATACGCGTAGTGACCGCGTAGTTTCTCGCTCAGCTTCTGCTGTTGTTCCCTCAGTGGCCAGTGCCGGTTGGCCCGGCACCACGAGTCGATGCTCCGCACCGCTCGACTGAATCGGTCGGAGGCTGTCTTCTGTTTGACGATCCAGTAACCGCGCTGAGATCGGCCCCAGTAGTGGGTGAAACCCAGCAGGTCAAACGTTCCAGGACGTTCGCATGGCCCACCTCGGTCCCTCATCGCCCACGGCGACAGCGGGACAAAGGGAACAAGTCGCGTCTTGGTGGGGTGAACCGTCAAGCCGTACTTGCCGAACCGTTTCGGCATAACTTCCGTCACGCGCTGGGCGTCGCGATGGTCGCGGAACCCAATCACGAAATCATCCGCATAGCGGATGATGAAGGCACGGTACTTAAGACGAGGCCGCACCTCTTGCTCGAACCAGAGGTCCAGCACGTAATGCAGGAACACATTGGAAAGCAAGGGGGAGACCACTCCGCCTTGGGGCGAGCCGGCGTCGGGGTAGCTCACGCTCCCGTCCTCCATCACCCCCGCATTCAGCCACTTGCCAATCAGGCGCAGCAGCACGCCGTCACGCACCCGAAGTTGAAGAAACGGACCTAGGTGACCATGATCCAAATTATCGAAGAATTTTCGGATGTCGACCTCCAAGACCCAGCCGCCCCGATTGTTCATCAACTGACTTCGAAAGGATTCCAACGCCTGGTGCGCTGATCGCCCGGGCCGAAAGCCGTACGAACAGTCCAGAAAGTCCTGCTCGTAGATCGGCTCCAGCAGCATGACGACCGCCCGCTGGAGGATCTTGTCCTCCAACGTCGGAATTCCGATCGGACGCGTTTCGGTACTCGAACCGCCTTTCGGAATGTGCACTCGTCGCACAGGGGGAGCACGGTAGGCACCGGACTTCGCGCGGTCCAGCAGGCGTTGGAGGTTGCCCTCCAGGTCCTGCTCGTACTCGTCCGCGGTCATCCCGTCCACGCCGACTGCTCCATCTTTGCGTGTACGTCGGTACGCTTCCTTCAGCCAGTCAATGTCCATGAGGTAGGCCAGCGAGGTAAACGCCATCTGCGGTGATCGTTTCGCCAACGCTGCTATCCGCTCCTGTTTCGTGGGCACGCTTGTCGAATTACTAGGCATTCGTCGTGTTTCTCAGTAGCGGTTCCATGATCCGACGTCTCGCTTCCCTCCGCTGGCTCCGGCCGGGAGCCGTTCGCCAGGTTCGCCGGTACTATCAAGACGCTATGACTTCCTGCCGCCCATCCCGCCGCGCTTCGTTGCCTTCGCTTGGCGGTACCTCGGTCGCACTCGCTTGAGTTCGCTCCTCGGCGGGCGAGTGCGCCGCCGAGGCCTGGAGTTGGTCACCCGGTATCTCCGCCCGGGAATCTCCGAGGAGACGACAGGATCTCCCAAGTTCCTGGGGAATCTCCATTGTCCGTTTGCACATGTTCTTGCCGACGCCGGCAGGACTGCTCGCACCAGACCATTACGGTGCAGCAGCGCGGCCCCTGGACCCCCAGGTGCAAAGGTTCCCACATTGGGTCTTTCGACGCCCAATAGCATGGCTTTCGGACTGGCTGTCTACGCCTCGCAGGGCGGATTACTCCAACCCCACGCAAGACTCGCTTCCGGTTGCTGGTCAGGCTCTGCCGGATGGGCTTTTCACCCACAAGATTCCAATGAGAGGTTTCAAGATTGTTTCCTTACATCTCTATCCTCCTCTCCCAAGCTTTGCTTGGCGCAATGGGGGTGACCGCCGCAGGCAAGTGGACTGGAGTTGTTGTTGAGAAATTGCTGAAGTAGTTTAAGCGTGGGCCGGTCGTACAGTTCGTTGAGCCGGTCACGGTTGTTGTCCGTGGCCTCTTGGGCCGCTTCGGGGGGGGGGGGGCGGCGCTTGACAAGCCAAAATCCCCTGTTCAAGATGAGGATTGTCGGCCCGCTGCCGTGGGGTTCCAGCGGGCATGACAAAAGTAAGAGCCCTGTGAACAATCACCGCCAAACAAGATCAGAAGCCCCAGAAGAAGAGCGGCCCCGGAGAAAGATGCTGGGGTCAGTTGCCGGGATGTCTTAGCCGACTATAGTAGAAAACATTCCGTTGCCCTGCCGCCGTGGCGTTCCGGCAGGTGCGACTTGGCCAAGAACGCCGTGAACGGTTACCAAACATGAAAGAAGGAGACCGTATGAGCACCATCAAGAACTTGGTCGCAGCAGCCTTGGCGTTTGCCATTGTGCCATCGGCATACTCCGAAGGGCCAGCCCCGGGCCCCGATGCTGTCACTGCCGAGACGCCCGTGGGCGAGTACCAGACCGCCTGGCTGACGCTGAGCAAAGGCTGGGAAAAGGGGGAGGACGTTCGATTGTTCCTGGGCCTTCGCGGCGCGCAAGCAACAGCCGCGTGGTTTGCCGCTCCCGCGCGGAGCGATTGCCATCATTCATGGGTGGACCAGATCGCCCTGAAACTGGACGGCGACAGTCTCAAGGGCGAGATCCGTGGCCGCATGGTGAAAACATGGGCGCCCATCGCGCATGTCGGCAACTATGTCTATAGCCTCGATGCCAAGATCAGCGGCGGCCAGATGACGGGCACGTTCAGCGTCGCCATCACGCTCAAGGGCCAGCAGCCTCAGAACGCCAGCGGCACTCTGACCGGCGCGCTACAGACCGAACAAC
>JBEKCP010000194.1:0-9402 GCA_050014815.1 Thermoguttaceae bacterium
GTTTAGCGGGCGGGCTTGCCCGCCGAGTACCGGCTGGGCCGCGATTCACTCGGCGGGCAAGCCCGCCCGCTAAACGTGTTTAACCGGACGGTTTGGGCGCTTGCGGAAGGCCCGCGGCGCAGCGGTTCAGTGTGCGACGGGTTGATATTGCGCGTCGCTGAAAGCGAGAATCGGATATCGGCCTACGGCTCCTTGTGGGGCTCGACGTGGATGACGACCCGGGCGACGTGCGGAATGCGACGCCGCAGGAACTCCTCGACCCGGACCGTGAACTCGTGGGCGTCGGTGATCGACATGGCGGGAGCCAGCCGGCAATGGAAAGAGACCAGCAGGTCCCCGCCGGATAGCCGAACCGTCATCTGGTGCAGGTTGTCGGCCAACGGATTGCGGCGGAAGAACTCCTCCAGGGCCTCTCGGACCTGGTGCTCGTCGGCCGGCTCGGCCTCGATCACCGCCGTGGTGTCGCCGGCCGGCTCGAGGTGGGAGACGACCCGTAGCAGGTCGGGGATCTCGGTCCGGACGTCCCGCTCGAAATCCGATGCCTGGCGATGGGCCTCGCCGAGACTCAGCGACTCGCCGACCTCGAGGTGGAGTTCCAGCCACTGCCGCCCGTTCTCGGGGTAAAGGCGGATGGCGTGGGCGCCCATCCCGTGGCGCGCAGCCAGCATCCGGATCTTGGTCGTCAGGTCCAGGTCCTTTCGGGCCAGGGGCTCGGCATGGACGACCACGTCGGCCTTGGGGAGGATCGAGCGGACCGACTCGGCCACGCGATCGGCGATCTCGTGGGCTTGCTCGAAAGTGGCCGCCTGGCCGACCGACACGATAACGTCGGCGAATATTTCCGATCCGCTCCGCCGCATGCGGACCTGGCTGACTTGCTCGACGCCGTGTACCCGGCCGGCCGCCTCGGCTACCTTGTCCACCAGGTCGTCGGGGATGCGGTCCAGGAGGTCGTCGACCGATTTCTTGCCGAGCCTCAGGCTGACCCAGACGACGATGGCCGCGACCCCCAGGGCCGCCACGGTATCGGCGCTCCCGAGCCAGCCCAGATGGAACTTCTCCGCTGCCAGCACGCCGCCGAGGCCCAGGAACACCACGGCGGAGGACCAGATGTCGGTGGCGAAGTGCAGGGCGTCGGCCTCCAGGGCCTGGCTGTGATATTTCCGCGCGACCCGCAGCAGGGCCCGCGATCGCGAGTAGTCCACCACGATGGACAGGATGACGACGAGGAAGGCCCAGAGGCTCGCGTCGACTTCAACCTTGTGGCCCGTCAGGCGTCTGCCGGCCTCATAGACGATCCACACGCAGGTCACCAGGAGCAGGGCGGTTTCGACCAGGGCCGAAAGGTTCTCGAACTTGCCGTAACCGTAGGTATGGCGGCGGTCGGCGGGCCGGGCCGACATCCGCACCGCCCAAAGCGTGACCGCGGCGGCCACGAGATCCAAAAGCGAGTGGGCCGCTTCGGAGAGGATGCCCAGGCTGAGCGTGAGCACGCCCACGACCAGCTTCAAGAGGGTCAGCACGAAGGCGGCCACCAGCGACGAGATCGCCACCCTGAGTTTTTCGCGCGAGGCCTGCCCACGGTTGACGGTTGTCGCCGGGTTTTCCATACCCCTATTTTAGGCAGGGGTGTCCAGCGTTGACAATCGGGTGGCCGTGGAATACGCTGAAGGCCGGTCGTCGTCGGGTAACTCCTCGTTCCGGTCGCCAGTCAGGCATGACGCCGATCTCAAAAAAGATTCGGATGCTCTTGCGCCGTCTGCGGAGATGGTCCTGGGGCCTTGTGGCGGGGGCCATGCTGCTGGCAGCCGCCCTGGCGCTGCCGTGCCTCGATAACCACCGATTCTGGGACGACGAGGCCAATACGGCCATCTATGCCCGCAACCTCCTCCGCTTCGGACGGATCACTGCCTGGGACGGGACGAACCTGAGCGGCTACGGCCAGGGCGGGGCGCTGGGCGAGGATCTGGGGCAGGAACTCCGCGTGCCGACCCTGCCGGCCTACGTGGCGGCGGCGTCCATGCGGCTGTTGGGCGAGACGACCTTTGCGGGCCGCCTCCCGTTTGTCCTGGCGGGAATCGTTTCGGTCGGACTGCTGGCCGTGTGGCTGCGGCGGCACCTGGGACGGCGATTCCCCGTATACCTGCCCGCGGTGCTCTTGGCCGTGAGCCCCGCCTTCCTCCTCTACATCCGGAACTGCCGCTACTACGCCCTGGGAGTGTTGTTCACGCTGGCCGTGTACTGCTTGTGGGCGCCGGGTGCTTCGCGATCGGGCCGGTGCTCCGGGCCGCTTCTGTGTCGGCGCGAGTTGGCGCGCTGGGCGGGCGCGGCCGCCGCGATGCTGTTGCTGGCCTGGTCCCACTATCTCAACGCCGCCGCCTTGCTCGCGACGCTGCCACTGTGGTTTCTCGATCGACGCTATCGCCAGCGCCGCCAATACCTGCTCCTGGCCGTCCTCTGGGCGACCGGCGCCGTTTACGCGGCGTGGGTGTTCTTTGCCATCGGCCCGCAAGGCGCCACCTACGGCGAGGGACAGCAGTGGCTCTTCGCGCCGCAGCCCCAGCCGGACTCGTGGCACCGGTTCTGGGAGAATCTCGGGTGGTTCCTGCGGGACCTCGGCACGCACGAGTTCTTTCCATGGCTGGTGGTCGCGGCGCTGCCGCTGCCATTCCTGATGGCGTGGTGGAGGCGAAAAAGGGAGACAGCGAATAATAGCCGCGGATCGGGCACCGCCGCGGCACCATGCGCAGCATGGTCGCGGTGGTCGTCCGCGGGTAACGGGCGCATCCGGCGGCTGCGGCCCCTGGCCTGGCGAGGCGGGATCCTTGTGGCGATCGTCCTGGCTTATGTCGTGCTGGCCGCCGCCTTGATGCCGGCGGACATGGGCAAGGGGCCCACGGCTGAAATGCGGTACGTCGTTCCGTTGGTGGCGCTGGGCGGCGCGGTCGGCGGAGTGGCCGTCGCCGGGCTCTGCCGCGTGGCCGTGCCGGCAGCCGCGGTCCTCCTGCTCCTCCTGGCCGGCACCAACTGGCTGCACTTGGGTTTCCTGGTCGATCGTTTCGACGGGACCAACCCGGCCTGGCCCCCGACTCTCTACCGGTACGTCTACGAGCTGGGGCACCCGTTCGAGACCGGCAGCGATGCCTTGATCGAACTGTTGGATGCCTTGCCGGCGGGGACGACGGTCCGCATCTGGCCGTCCTTCATGACCTACCCGCCCATGTTCTACGTCCCCGAGCTTCACTACTGCGACCAACTGACGACCAAGAAACGCATCAGCAGCGATCTCCGCGGTTCGCTGCCGGACTACCTGTTCGTCGAGCGATCCCGGCCCGAGGTGGTCGTCGTCCCGGCGCCTTTTCTCCTGGCGGCCCTGAACGAACTGGAGGGCCAGGCGGGGCCGGGCGGCTACCGCACGGTGAAAGCGACGCGCGAGCATTACAATTACGTCTCCAAGCCCGAAATCCCCCTGCACTGCTTCCGGCCGCCGGAAGGGCCGTGGAGCATGTATCCGGGCTTTCTGGTGCTCGTGGCCGCGGGCTCGGCGCTGGAGCAGCTCCCGGCCCTCGTGCCGGACGACTTCGACCGGAAGGCGGGCTGCGAGGCCCATTTCGTCGCGGCCTGCCAACTGCACGCGGGCGGCCAGTTTGAGCGGGCGATCGTGCAGTATGAAGAAGCCCTGCGGCTGGATCCCCGGCACGTCAATGCCCGCGTAAACCTCGGCGACGCCCTCCAGTCGCTGGGCCGGACGGACGAGGCGGCCGCCCAATACCGGCGGGCGATCAAGGATCAGTCGCGGGAGGCCCGTGCCCACTACAATCTGGCCAACCTGTTGCGGGACCAGGGCGAAATCGACGAGGCGGAGAAGCACTACCGGGCCGCCCTGGACTCGCGGCCCAACTACCCGTATGCCCACGCGGAACTGGCAAAGTTGCTCCTGGACGCCGGCAAGACGGCCGAAGCCCGCGACCACCTTCGCGCAGCGTTGAGGTCGCTTTCCCAGGACGATCCGCTGGCCCGCGAAATCCGCAGAACGCTCCGGCAAATCGAGCGGTAGGCGGATTGTTCATGGCCGGGTATGGTGTTTCAGCGAGCGAGCACGCTTCGGAGCCGCTCGACCAGAGATTCGTACCGCGGGCCCACGGCCGCGATTTCCATCCTCCGCGACTGGTCCCCCGTAACCTCGATGCGGATCTCGACCCGTTGGCGGGGCAACGAGCCCGCGACGCGATCGGCCCACTCGACCAGCACCAAGGCATCGCTCTCGAAGTACTCGTCCGGGCCGAGCTGGTCGAACTCGTCCGCGTCCCGCACGCGATAGGCGTCGATGTGGCAGACCCTCCGGCGGCCATGGTACTCCTGGATCAGGACGAAGGTGGGGCTGACGACGTCGCGGCGGCTCACTCCGCAGGCTTCGGCGATGGCCTGCACCAGCCGGGTCTTGCCCGCCCCGAGCGTACCCACCAGGGCCACGGTAGTTCCGGGCGGCAGGAGTTGGGCCAGGGCGACCCCCAGGGCGGCGGTGGCCCGCTCGTCGACGGCGTCGTAGATCATCTGAACCGATGCTCCCAACCGGACGGGACGAGCGGCTGCCGGGGGCCGTCGCCCTGGCGCTGCCATAGCCCCGGCTCGGGGATGAACTGCCCGATGGCCGCCAGCGGCACGCCGAGCGGCTGGTCCGCCAATATTTTTTCGGCCTCGCCGGGCGACACGGCAAGGATCAGCTCGAAGTCCTCGCCGTCGCCCAGGGCATGGTCCAGGGGGGTCGAGCCGTCGGCCAGCCGGGCGGCCAGTTGGCCGGCGGCGGGGCTGATCGGCACGGCCTCTCGCTGGACCACCGCTCCGCAGCCGCTCTCCTCGGCCAGGTGGGCCAGGTCCGTCGAAAGGCCGTCGCTGGCGTCGATCCCGGCGTGCAGATCGTATCGCTCGTGCAAGAGCAGCGCCTCGCGGACCCGCGGCTCGAAATCGAGGTGTTTGCCGAGAATGCTCCCGCCGAAGGAGCCGCTGACGAGGATGCGGTCGCCGGGCCGGGCGCCGGAACGTCGCAGCGGCCCGCGGGCCGTCAGGGCGCCCAGCAGCGTGACGCTCACCACCAACGGTCCGTCCCAACTGTTCGTGTCGCCGCCGGCCATGGCCAGTTGGTACTTTTCGGCCAGCGGCAGCATGCCTTCGACGAGTCCGACGGCGATTTCCTGGCCGCCCTGGCGCGGCAGGGCCACGGCCACGACGGCGGCCAGCGGGCGGCTGGCCATCGCCGCCAGGTCGCTGAGATTCACGGCCAGGGCCTTCCGGCCCACCCGCCGCGGATCCACTTCGGCCAGCTCGAAATCGACGTGATCGGTCAGGAGATCGACCGTCACGACGCAGTCGTCCAGGCCGGTCATGCTCAGCACGGCCGCATCGTCCCCCGGCCCGATCCGCAGCCGCGGATGCTGCGGCAAGCGGCGGCGAAGCCAGGCGATCAACTCGCGTTCCATGGCTCCAGCATAACCTACATCTTTGCCGGGTCAACGCGCTGGGCTGTCTTCGCGGTCACCTGCATGTAGCCATAGAGCGTCTCGTTGCCGCGAAGGATGAAGAACTTCACGGGATTGAAGGAGCTGAGGTCGGGCCGCTTGAGGATGTAGGTCACGTTGTCCAGCAAGACGGTCTCCCAGATGTGCATTCCCACGAGCACGTCGCCCGGGCGAATGCCCTGCTCCGCGGCGGGGCTGCTGGGCCGGACGTCGACCACCGCGAGGCCCCCGCGGTAACGCGTCTGGTACTTCTGCTTGAATTCCGCCGGCCCCAGCGGCCGCAAATCCAGCCCCAGGACCTCCCAGGCCGGCGTCGCGGGGGGGCGAAGCGATTCGGGCAGGGTGGCCAGTTCGAGGGTCATCGTCTCGGGCTTGCCGTGGCGCTCGATGCTCAAGGCGACCGTGTCGCCCGCCTTGTGGTCCAGCATCGCCCGCTGGAAGTCCAATGCCCGCTTCACTTCGACGTCGTCCACGGCGGTAATGACGTCGCCCGGCAGCAGGCCGCTCTGGGCCGCGGGGCTCTTCTTGTCCACCGCGGCCACCTTGGTGCCCGAGAGCGATGCGGGGGCGTCGGGGGCGGGAACCACCCCGTGCCAGGCCCGGTTGGCCGAGGCCGACGCCATGAGCGAAGCCGCCACCGAGATGGCCTTGTCCACGGGAATGGCGAATCCGATCCCCTGGGCGCCGGCCCGCACCGCCACGTTGACTCCGATCATCTCTCCGTCGATGTTCACCAGCGGCCCGCCCGAATTGCCCGGATTGATCGCCGCGGACGTCTGGATCAGGTCGTCGTAGAACTGGGCGTCGCTGATCTGCACCGCCCGGTGCTGGGCGCTGACGATTCCCTCCGTTGCCGTCTCCGGGTAGCCGAAGGCGTTGCCCACGGCAATGACCGATTCACCCGTCATCAGGTCCGAGGAGGTGCCGATCGGAATGACGGGGGCCTTTTGCGGGAGATTGATCTTGATCAGCGCCAGGTCGGTCTCCAGGTCCCACGCCACCAGCGTGGCGACGTGCCGCTGGGCATTGGCCAGGGTCACCTGGATCTCGCGGACCCCGTCGACCACGTGATAGTTCGTCAGGACATAGCCGCGGGGGTCGATGATCACGCCCGTCCCCATGCCGTTGACTCGCCGCGGGATCTCGGCGGTGGCAGACTGCGGACCGGTCGGCGCGACCGTCTTCTCGCCGCGGATGTTGACGACCGACGGCCGCACCCTCGCAATGGCCTTCACCACCGGCGTCTGCCGCGCCTCGGAACCATCGGCCAAGGCGGCCAGTATCCAGCAGAGCCCCCCCAGGGCTGCCGCAAAACTTTTCCCCCAGCCGGGCCGGATGTGCTGTGTTGAACGGTCGGGCATGGAAACTCTGTCGAAGGTGTTGGAGCAGAGGGCGCGCCGCTTCCCGGTGGATCGCGACCGTGGCGCAGGCCCCTGTTACCCGCGCTCGCACCGTCACAGTCTTGCTACATCGGTTCCTCAAAACCCACCCCTTGATCAGCATCACTACCACTGGAATAAACCTCCCAGACCACCAGAATCGGCGTCGGCCGGCCACAATTGGCGACCGGAATGGCCGCTATCCCCAGAGTGGCAGCCAGTGCGCCAGAGAGCGAGCGCTTCATCCCAAGAGAATCGGCCATGCACCGCCGGAATATTTGGAATAACCGGCAAGGCTTGCCTAGTTTGCTTCCGTTGCGGAACCACCCTACGCCGGCCTATTGTTGTCGTAGACCTCGCCGTTGCGAAACCGTGCCCAGGCCGTCTCGAACCAGACGTCGCTCTCGGGCAGCGGCCGGCAATCCACCCACTGGTGATGGACCCTCCGCTCCGACACCGCCGCCTCCCCCGACCCCTGACCCCTGGCTCCTGAATCCCTAAATCCCCAAATCCCTAAATCCCCGACACGGCGGGCAAGCCCGCCCGCTAAACTGACCCCTGACCCCTCTTCAACGACCGTCTCCTGGACCTTGCCGCGGAAATCAGGGTTCTCCGGGGCGATACGCCACGAGTCGTCCAAGCGGTCGTGAACCTTCACGCCGGCCGGATCGAGCACCATGGCCGACCCGCGGCTCCCGACGCCGCTTTGCAGCGAGAACAGGACCGCCTCGAGATACACGGCGTGCGCAAAACACAACTGGCGATTTCGCAGGGACTCGGCCAGGTCCTCTGGGCCGGCGCAGGAGCAACCCGATCGATCGATCTGGTCGAACTGCCGCCAGGCCTCGGCGACCGCCTTCTCCAATTCGTCCGCCGAACGGATATGGGCGCCCGAGCGGGTCATCCGCTGTTGGATGGTCTCGCGGTGCTCTTGCCATGAGGTCGTTGCACTGCGGCACTTGTCGATCATGGCCAGGACTTCGGCGGCCGCGGCCTGGGCGGCCTGGGCGGCCTGGGCCCTCGGGAGGCTCCACTGGACGTACCGGTGGGCGATATACTCGGCGGCGCGGAACGCCCCCACCTGCCCCGCGTTGAGCGCCGACCCGCCCGGCCTGTACACGCCGTGCGAGCCGTTCACCTCGCCGACCGGGAAGAGGTGCTTGATGTTGGTCGATTCCCACCACGAGTTGCCGGCCAGGCCGCCGTTGTTGTGCTGGGCACAGACGGCGATCTCCAGCGGCTCCTGGCTGAGGTCGATGCCGTGATCCGCATACAGCTCGATTGCGCCCGGGTTCATCGCACGGAGCCGCTCGATGGGCATCGCCTGGAGGGCCTTGGATCGGGTCAGGTAATCGCGGGCCTCGGGGCTGAGGTCCTCGAAGCGGAAGCCCGCCGGGTTGCGGCGGAAATCGAGAAACACCCGCCGCCCGCGGAGCACCGTCTCGACGTACACCAGGATGTCCACGATCGAGGACCCGCCCACCGCCTTGCGGGAATCGAACGGCCACTGGTAGCCCTTCAGGAAGACCTGGGAGCCCAATCGGCCCGCGGTGTCGAAGTAATCGGCCAGGAATTCCCGCTCGTCCGTGCCGTCGGCGGCCGTGCTCACGAACCGGGGAATGACCTGCATGTACGTCCCCGACACGTTCCATCGGAACCGGATCGAGGCCATGCCGTACTGCGACTCGGGCAGGCTTTGCGCCTTGGCGCCGACCAAGAGCGCCAGGCCGATCGCTCCGGTGTGGACCGGCGGATAGACGCTCGTCTTGTACAGCCCTCCGGGACCGCCCACGGCAAATACGACGTTGTCGGCCGCGATGGCTTGCACCTGGCCCTCGCGGGTGAGCACGATCGCGCCGCCGATCCGCGGCCCGCCGGCATCGTCCACCGTGAAGAGCTGCACGGCGTTCAATCCCTCGCGGATCGGCATGCCGAGCCTTCGGCACTGGCCGGTCAGAGCGCGGCACATTTCCCGCGACGTGTAGGGCCCGATCGAGGTGGCACGCTGCCGCGGGTCGTGGTCGGTCTTGTAGCCGACGAACTGGCCGTAGGCGTCCCGCGGAAACGGCACTCCGAGGTTGACCAGGTGGATGAACGCCCGGGCCGAGAGACTCGCCTCCACCAGCGCCAGGTCGCCGTGCATGCTCCCGCCGGAGAAATAGGTCTGGGCCATGACGGCCGGGGCGTCGGCATCCTTGCCGCACATCGACAGCTTGTAGTACGTCTGCTTGTCGCTGCCCGTATTGATCGAGGTGCCCATGTCCAGGCCCTCGGTCACGATCAGCACGTCCTCGACGCCCTCCGCGCGAAGTCGCACGGCGGCCGCGAGCCCTGCCGCCCCGCTGCCCAGCACCAGGGTATGGACCCAGGTCAAAGGGAGCGAGACTTGCGATCCGGAGGGGGAAGCGACGGCGAGGGGTTCTTCGTGCATGGGAGGGGGAAGGGATTTGGGGATTTGGGGATTGGGGATTGGGGATTGGGGATTGGGGATTGGGGATTGGGGATTA
>JBEKCP010000195.1:0-9327 GCA_050014815.1 Thermoguttaceae bacterium
TGTTCTCGCCCTCGGTCTGTCGGCCGCCAGTTCGCATGCGGCGGAAGCCCCGCAGACGGAAATCCTCAACAGCCAAAGCCCCTGGCGGTGCTATTGGCGCAATGGAGATCGACTGGCCTTGGTTAAAGGCAAGTATCGCGTTCCCCATGACAAGTGGGAGGGATTTCAGAACGATGATCCATCCGCCGATTGGGCCGGTCCGGATTTCAAGGATCAGGATTGGAACTATGGAGGGATTGAAGGCATTCCCGAACAGGGCATGCCGCTGATCTGTTCGCGGGCGCGTTTTGGCGTCACTGATCCGGCCCGGGTTTCGGGGTTGTCTCTGGCCATTGCCTATCGCGGCGGGGTGATCGTCTATGTCAATGGCCAGGAAATCGGGCGCGGTCACATGCCAGTTCCGGCGCGGCAGATCGCAGCTCCGAACTCGTGTGGACAAGTCCATACTGAGATATTGGCGGACGACTACCCCGAGGAGGCATTCATCGAACCGGGCGGCAAGATGATGCGAACGCGCAACTTGACCCTGCCGATTCCGGCGTCGGTTCTGCGGAAAGGGACCAATGTCCTGGCCATCGAGAACCGTCGTTCGCCAGGCCTGAACGAATCCAGGTGGCCGACCTCTGGCCTGGAATCCGTGCGTCTGGCAGCGTCGGGTTCCGATGGCATCGCGCCCAACGTCGGGTCGCCCAAGGGCGTGTACGTGTGGAATGCCGGGCCGCTGACCATGATCGGCGCGGAGGTCAGCGAACTGGACCCGCTCGTCGAACTTGCACCGCTTCGTCTGCAGGCCCCGTTGGGAGGGGACGGTTCGGGACAGGTTGTGGTGAGTGCCGACGCCGCGCTTGTCGGACTCGCCGCGACTTGCGGCGACCTGACCGGTCCCGCGGGGGCCAAAATCCCCGCCCGCGCGATACAAGTCCGTTATGCGCACAATGGCGGGACCTACGTTCAACACACCAACCCGTTCGACGCTCTGATCGGCAAGCCCATGACGGATACCAAGTTGCAACCGGTCTGGGTGACGGCCGCCGTTCCCGCCAGCGCCACGCCGGGGACTTACAAGGGAACGCTGGCCTTGAGCGGTCCGACGACCATGCAGGTTCCGATTGAACTGACGGTGTACGGCTGGACCTTGCCGGACCCGCGACAATGGAAGACCAAGACCTCGTTCTTCCAGTCGCCGGAGAACCTGGCGAAGTACTACAAAGTGCCGCTGTGGTCGGACGCGCACTTCAAGTTGATCGAGCAGTCGCTGATCCTACAGGGCAAATTGGGCGACAAAGCGGCCCATGTGCTGGCCGTCGGCGCCGACACCGGGAATGCCTCGCTGGGGGCGGAAACCATGGTGATCTACAAGCGTGACGGAAACAAGGTGACTCCCGACCTTACGGCAGTGGAACGGTACTTGAAGCTTTACAAGAAGCACGTGGGCGATCCTGTCGCCGTGGTCCTGCACGTGTGGACCATTCACGTGGATCGGTTCAATCCACGGAAGGATCGCACGATGATGGCGACCTTCCGCGCGGCTGACAAACTGGAGCGCGGTCTGCTCCCGGCGTACGAAGATCCGTCCATCGAAGGTCTCTGGGATGAAGTGGTGGCCGGGATGAAACGCACGATCAAGAGTCTGGACTGGCCGGAAAACGCGCTGATGCTGGGCATGTCCGAAGACACGCAGCCGAGCAAGGAGACGGCGGCCTTTTTCAACAAGCACTGCCCGGATCTCAAATGGGCACTCATTTCGCACATGCAAAATCTTCCGCTGGGATTCAAACTCGGATTCTACATCGGTCCGGGTGGCGGGGCGGGCAGTCTGGGGCGAGGTTGGAAACAGAACCCGAATATGCCCTGCACCTACCTGACCCTCCAGCGCATGGCGCTCGACGTGAACAAGCCGGTAAGCGCTTTCCGGTACTCTCCGATCAATGCGCTGCTGTCCGGCGCCAATGGTCCCGGCGGCAACGGATTGGATCGCTGGGTGGACAAGGCCACCGGCTGTTACGGATTGGGTTGGGGGCAGATCATGCGCGGCAGCCCGAGCAGCATCACCGCGCCGGGCCCGGACGGTGCCATTCCCACCGTGCGTTACGAGATGATGCGCGCCGGGTTCTGCGAAGCGCAGGCGATGATCTATGTGGATGAGAACGCCGCGAACCCGAAACTGCCCGCACCCTTGGCCGTGCGGGCGAAGACCCAATGCGATCGGATCTTGAAGACCATCTGGAGCATTTCCGGCGGCGCGACCGCATCTTGGGAGAAGGAGATCGGCAATCTGTACCAGCTCGCCGCCGAAATGCAGGCGGTGCTGGGGCCTGTCCCCGAATCCGCGAGTAGCAAGACTGCAAGCAAATAGCCGCCAAGCCACATGACACGGCATTCGGGATCGTAACCATGAAGACATTCGCGACTTTTGGTTTGCTCCTGGCCATTAGCAGCGTCGCAGGGGCAGGCGAGGTTCCGCCTCCAGGCAGGGTTGTGGCAACGCTCTTGAAACTCCGCGAAAGCCGCAACAGCGACCAGAAGCAGGCGGCCAACCGGCTCATCCAGGATTATGCGGACCAACTGAAGATCGATCCGGGCGCCCTGCCCGCTCAGCCGGCTCCGCCGGAAAAGAAGAAATAACCCCCGAAAGGAAAGGTGCCGACTCGATGAAACTGCGTGCCTCGTTCGTTGTTCTCGCCCTTGGCCTGGCGGCCGGCGGCTCGTATGCGGCGGATGCTCCGCAGGTGGATGTTTTGGGCAAGGGCCCGGTCTGGCGCTCTTTCCGCCAGAGGATGTCGAAGCCCGTGACCCTGCCTGTCGGCCATAAAGGTGGCTGGCCCGGAGGGGAATTGGTCCATTGTCCCACCACGGCGGCGCCGCCGCCGGGCTGGGCGCAGGTAGACTTCGACGACCAGCAATGGGCCTTTGCAAGCGACGTCGCAAGGCCGTTCTGGGGGGCCTGGCAAGATGTCGGGGATTGCTTCCTGGCGTCGATCCAGATGCGGACCCGCTTCGGCATCAGCGACCCCGCGAAGGTCAAGGGTCTGGTGCTGTCGCTGGCCTACCGGGGCGGAGTGACCGTCTACGTCAACGGCAAGGAGGTCGCCCGCAAGGACATGCCGGCGGGCGTGGTGGACTCGACCACGCCGGCGTTGGACTACCCGATCGAGCCGTTTACCGGGCCGGAAGGCAAATTCCCCCTGCCCAAGCAACCGGAGGTCCTGGCAGACGCAGATCCGAACACGCCATACTACAAGATGCGGGTGCGGACCGCGGAGTTCCCGATTCCCGCCGATGCCCTGCGTGCCGGGACGAACGTGCTGGCCATCCAGAGCAGTCGCTCGCCCATCCGGGTGGAAGCCCTGAATCGTGCCGGCAAGCACATTGGCGTAGACCCCGGGAGCGCCGCCTGGCCGACGGTGGGCCTGGTGAGCGCCAAGCTGCGCGCCCCGGCGGCAGAGGGGCTCCAGGCGCCTGCCCTTCCCGCCGTGCGCATGTGGAACGCCGGGACGATGACGATGGTGGGCGTGGAGGCCGGCGAGCCCGATCCGCTTGCCGAACTCAGACCGATCAAGTTGCAGTCGCCCCTGGGCGGGGATGCGTCGGGGCAGGTCGTCGTCAGCGCCGACGCCCCCCTCACCGGACTGGCGGCCGTTTGCAGCGACCTGGCCGGGCCCGACGGCGCCAAGATTCCCGCCGGCGCCTTGCGAGTCCGTTATTCCCAAGCCGGCGGCGCCTACGTCAATCGCACCAACCCGTTCGACGCGCTGACGGATCAACCCATGGCGGACGCGAAACTGCAACCCGTTTGGGTGACCGCGACGGTTCCCGCCGGTGTCAAGCCGGGAACGTACACGGGGACGCTCTCCATAAGTTGTGGTGCGGGCGTCTCGCCTGCCCCAGCAGCCGGGACGGCTGCACCACAAGTGAACGGGCCGACCACCGCCAAGGTTCCGCTGGAACTGACCGTGCACGGCTGGACGTTGCCGGAGCCCAGGCAGTGGAAGTCCATGACGTCGTTCTTCCAATCGCCCGAAACCCTGGCGAGGTATTACAAAGTGCCGCTCTGGTCGGATGCGCATTTCAAGCTGATCGAGCAATCGCTGATCCTGCAAGGCAAGTTGGGAGACAGGGTGGCCCACGTGCTGGCCGTCGGGGCGGACACCGGCAATGCCTCGCTGGGGGCCGAGAGCATGGTGCTCTACCGGCGCGAGGGGAACAAACGAACGCCCGACTTCTCGGCAGTGGAACGCTACCTGAAACTCTACAAGAAACACGTGGGCGATCCGATTGCGGTGATCCTCCACGCGTGGACGATCCATTCGGAAAAAGGACGCAATCCCAATAAGGACCGCGCCCTGTCGGCGTCATTCCGCGTGGGCGACAAAGTGGAGCGTGGAACGATTCCCTTCTATAACGACCCGTCCGTCGACGGGCTTTGGGAGGAAATGGTGGCGGGCATCCGGCGCATTATGAAAGGCCTGGACTGGCCGGAAAACAGCTTGGTGTTCGGAATGTCGGAAGATACGCAAACCGGCAAGGAGACGACGGAGTTCTTCGCCCG
Organism: Thermoguttaceae bacterium; assembly: GCA_050014815.1. Taxonomy (GTDB): domain Bacteria; phylum Planctomycetota; class Planctomycetia; order Pirellulales; family Thermoguttaceae; genus JBEKCP01. Next base: position 4,550 of record JBEKCP010000195.1, read on the forward strand.
GCATTTCCCCGACATCAAGTGGGCCGTCCTTTCGCACATGACCGCGGTAGCGCCCCCGCTGAAGTTATGGGGCCATTTCTGTCCAACCGGTTACGGCGATTATACACAGCATCGGCAAGGATGGAAGCCGTCCGCGGCGAGGAGGTATCCGCAGTTCAGCCTCCAGCGCGCGCAACTCGATGTCCAAACACCGATAACCGGCTTTCGATACTCGCCCATCGCCACGCTTCTTGGAGGCTCCAACGGTCCTGGCGGCAACGGCATGGATCGGTGGACGGACAAAGCGACAGGGTGCTACGGACTGGGGTGGGGGCAGATCATGCGCGGCAACCCGAGCAGCGTCCTCGCCCCGGGGCCGGACGGCCCGGTGGCCACAGTGCGGTACGAGGCGATGCGCGCGGGATTCATCGAGGCGCAGGCCATGATCTACGTGGACGACAACGCCGGAGACCCGAAACTGCCCTCGCCCCTGGCGGCCCGCGCGAAGGCGGAATGTCAGCGACTGGCGGGCTCCATCGGCATCATGGACCATCGCGCTAACGCGTGTTGGGAGGAGGAAATAGGCAACCTTTATCAGACGGCCGCCGAAATGCAGGCCGTGTTGGGGCCCGGCGCGCCATGATGCCCGCGGCTCCTGTGTCGGCCCGCTGACCCGTCGCGACGTGTTGGAAACCATTGCAGGCATCGAACAATCATAGGAGGTTACGATGAAAAAGAAGGGCATCATGGTTCCGACCGAGTACTCCTGGCAACCGACGCACCTGGCGTTGCTCCATTCCGGCGACGTCGTCGTTTGCCACGACGGCGGGTATTTCCATTTGCTGACGGACGAAGACCGGAAGACGATAGAAAGCAAGGACCGGCCGAAGCGTTCGCCCTGGGAGTTGTGATACACGGGAGCAAGCGACAGGGAGATTTCAGATGCCACCCGCAAGACTGTCTCTGTTGGCCGGCACGCTGTGCTTCGCGGTTGTCGCAGGCGAGGCCCCTGTTTCAGGGGCCTCGCCTGCGACGGCGAAAGCCGTGGACAAGAAGGGCGAACAGTTCGCAGCCGCCGTGCTGGCCATCGAGAAGGCCGCACCGGACCAGGCCCCGGCCAAGCCGTCGCGGGCGCGAAAAGTCCTGGTTTACGGACGTGCATCGACGCACGGCAGCGACCTGCTCTGCGACTCGGTGCGATATTGTTTCAAGGCGATGGAGGTCCTGGGCAGAAAGACCGGCGCCTTCGAGGCCGTCTGTAGCGGCGATCCGGCCGTCTTTCTGCCGGAGAGCCTCCGGCAGTTCGACGCGGTGGTCATGAACAACACGCACGAACCTCGCCCCATGTTGCCGGAGGCGGCCCTCAACTGGCCGTTCTACAAGGCCCTCGGCAAGGCCGAGCAAGCGGCTGCCGACGAGCACGAGGCGGCCTGCAAGAAGAGCCTCCTGGAATTCGTCCGAAACGGCAAGGGCCTGGTCGGCATCCACGCCGCCGCCTGCATGGTGGACTGGGTGGAGTACATGGAGATGCTCGGCGGACGTTTCACCGACGCCTTGCCACGCGAGAGCTTGGGCGGCATCCAGGTGGGGCTGGCGGCGGAGGACGCGAAACATCCGCTCTGCGCGATGGTGCCGGAATCGGGGCTCGTCCTCAAGGACCAGATCTACTTGTTCGGGCCCCCGGGCTTCTCGCGAGAGAAGGTCCGCGTGTTGCTGAACGTCGACCCGAAGATGTCCGCTGACCCGAAAAAATCGCCGAGTGGCCCGTTCATCGCCGGAAAGGACTATCCGGTCAGTTGGATTCGTGCGTACGGCCAGGGACGCGTGTTCTATTGTTCGCTGGGGCACGAGAACGCCGTTTATGCGAATCCGCAGGTGCTGCGCCACTATCTGGCGGGGATCCAGTTTGCGATCGGCGATCTCCAGGCCGACGTCTTGCCGTCCGGCAAGGTGGCATCCGTCGCCGGAAAGGATTCGGCTCCGGCTTCCGATAGAGCCCAGGTCGCGCCCGTTCTCCAGGGGGCCGCTGCGCACGAAACCGCCAGCGCCCGAAAATCGGCGGACCGGAGGCCCAGCGCAAAGGTCCGCGTCATGCTGCTCAACCACCACCACCCCACTGTTGCGGCAGGGTTCCCGGCGACCAAGGCCACGTGGACCAACGCGCTGGACGCCATCGGTGGTTTCACCGTGACGGATGCCGAAGTCCTGTCGGCGGAGACGCTCCAAAACATTGATGTCGTCCTCGTCTATAATTCCGGTATCAAGCGGTTCATGCCCGGCGAGCTGAAGGTGCTTGAGGAGTTTGTGAACAACGGCGGCGGGTTGGCCGGTCTGCATGCCACGGACTTCCTGGGCGGCGAGGACACGATGGCCAGACTCATGGGAGGCCGCTTCACGGGACACGGTTTCGGCGGATTCATGTTGCGGATCCAGGACCGGAAGCACCCCGTCACCGCCGGGTTGGAGGATTTCGCGGTGGCGTGGGATGAAACCTACCGGAACGTCTATCACCCACAACTGAACATGCGAGTTGGTTTGTTGGGAAGGGCGGTAGTCGGAGTGTGGATGTCGATCTTCGCATCAGCGTCTGTGTGCCAGGGGGGCCAGCAGTCCGCCGGCGCCGTTCGGGCGGTGGACGCCGATCCCGTCGAGGCACTGGAGAAGTTGGTTCCTCTGTTGGCCAGCGACGATCCGGCGCAGCGGACCAAGGCGGATAACGCCCTGTTCGACCTGTGCCTCCAGGGCGGCCGCCCGGGGGCAGGCAACGACCTGCAACGGCTCTCGGAAGCAATGGCCGGCAAGCTGAGCCGGGAAAAGGCTATTCCCGCTCGCCTGTCGTTGTTGCGGCACTTGGAAAGAGTGGGCAGGGCTGAGTGCGTGGAGGCGGTGGCATCGCTACTGGACCACGAAGACGCGGCCGTCCGCGGGCACGCCTGTCGGGCGCTCGGGGCCAATCCGTCGGCGCAGGCGGGCACGGCGTTGCGTCAAGCAGTGACCAGCGCCGGCGATGCCTCGCGGCAGATCGAGCGGATCAACTCGTTGGGGGTCCGCAAAGACGCCGCGGATGTGGAGGTGCTGGCGAAACTTCTTGCCTCTCCAAAAGCCGAAGTCGCCACGGCCGCGGCCAAGGCGCTCGGCAAGATTGGCGGATCGCAAGCTGCGGAGGCCCTGTCGCGCGCGGTCAAGGGCGCGACGGGGACTCGTCGCTTGGCAATCCTCCACGCCTCGATCGAATGTGCCGACGACCTGTGCCGGCAAGACCGGCGCGGCGAGGCCGTCCGCATCTTCCGTTCGATATATGTCCCGGAGCATCCCTACGCCATCCGCCTTGCGGCCTTGCGAGGGCTTGCCGTAGCCGCCGGTGAGAAGGCGTTGCCCGATTTCTTGGACGTTTTCCGCACCGACGACGTGAGGATGCAGGTGGACGCCTGCAAGTTGATCGCCCAAGTCCCAGGAGAAGCGGCCACCAAGGCCCTTGCGGCCGTGCTGGAGAAACGCAATCCGGCCGTGCAGGTTGCGATGCTTGCCGCGTTTGGCGACCGCGGCGATGCGACGGCAAAGGTCGCATTGACCAGGATGACCGATAGCGAGGTTCCGAGCGTGCGCGTGGCCGCGTGCCTTGGTCTGGCGAAGACGGGCGACGATTCGGCGTTGCTTCCCCTGGCGCGATTCGCGGCCGGCGAGACCGATGGACATCAACGGTCCCTTCTCCGCGACGCGCTCGCCGGCCTGTCCGTATCGGACCAGCGATTCCTCGCGGCGTCGGGGGGGGCTGATGGCAAGGCACGCGTTGAGATCATTATGGCGTTGGAGAAGAGGTCGGCACGCGCGGCCGCTGCGGAGCTTCTGAAGATCGCCCGCGGCGACGGCGGTCCTGCCGTGCGTCTCCAGGCGTTGACCGCGCTGGCCGCGCTGGGATCCCCGGCCGACATCCCGGCCCTGATGGAGATTGTCGGCAAGTCGGAATCGTCCAGCGAACGTGAGGCCGCCGAGAAGGCAGTGGGGTTGATCTGCCGCAGGATCGACGAACCGGAGAAGCGTGCGGCCGCCGCGATGGAACCGTGGAAGGATGCGTCCCCTGCAGTGCGCGTTTCGCTGGTTCGCATCCTGGGCTGGATCGGCGACGACAAATCCGTGGCCGAGGTCCAGCGGCTTCTGAAAAGCGACGAACCCGAAATTCGCGAGGCGGCCGCGCGTGCCCTGGTGGACGGTGCAGACTCTCGCTCAGGCCAGACACTTCTGGACATGGCGCGGAGCTCGGCGGACCCAACGCTGCGGATTCTGGCCCTGCGAAGCTACGTCACCAAGATCGCCCCGCAGCGCAGGGATCCCGGAGCACGGTTGGGAATGTACCAGGAAGCGTGGAAGCTGGCCAATCGCCCCGAAGAGAAACTCTTGATCGTCAGCGGATTGGCCGGCACCCCGCGGATGGGCGCCGCGGAGCTGGTCGCGGCGCAACTGGACGACAAGGCGATCCGCGCTGAATGTGAGATCGCCATCGTGCAGATCGCGGCGGGGGTGCTCGAGAGGCAGCCCCCCGACATCCAGAAACTCAGGCCGATTCTGACCAAGCTGATCGAAACGACCACGGACCAGGGCATTCGGGAGAAGGCCAAGGGTCTGCTGTCGCGGATCGGTTCAGAGACCGGTACGCAACCCTCGAAGGGAGACAAACGATGAGCCACGGAACAGATATGACGCGCCGGCAACTGCTCAAGGCCGCAGGTGGGGCCGCGGCGGCGGTCGCGCTGCCGGCAATTGTCCCGGCGATGGTCCTCGGGGGCGGCGGGCGCCCCGCG
>JBEKCP010000196.1:0-9292 GCA_050014815.1 Thermoguttaceae bacterium
GCTCAGGATGAATAAAAAGAGGAGACGACGTTGCCATATCACCCGATTAGGTCTCCACGCGGGAATGCCCCGCTGGACCGCTCTTGCACGGCGAGCTGTATGGCTCGGACCTGACGGAGCAGGCGGAGCAGCAGATCCGGATGGATGATGCGGGGGTCGTTTGGCTGTAGGGGCAAAAGGAAATGCGGCACCCACCGCCTGGGCGGCAGTCTCCTCAATCCTTTCAGCTAATACGACTCTGGCCGGGTGCCTGTGGGGTTCAATGAATCTCCCAAACCCCCAAATGGGAGCCGAGTTGGTTTAATATTAAACCAACTCCGTTAATGTGGGGAATTTAGCAGGTTCCAGTGAAGGCAACGAAAGCGATGGCACCACTCAATCGCGTTTTCCAAGTACCCGAGGCGAACCAGGCTCCTGGCCTCCGCGGCCCAGGCGGAAGAGACCCTCAGCTATGCGGACCTGGTCCATCGCCTGACCAATCTTGGCCGGCTGGTCGTGCTCCTGCAATTCCAACCATCTGGCGGTAAGATGGCACGGATGCGGGGGCCCCTGCCTTCCTCCCCTGTCACGGCGACGTCACCTTCGTCGGATCGTTCTTCCAGCCGTACTGCTTCTCGAATTCGGCGGGGGAGAGGGTTGCGTACTCGCCCTCGTCGGTCAGCGCGACGTAGAGCAACTGGTCGTCGATGCCGGGCGAGCCGCGGTAGTGGCCCTCCGGCGAGATCAGGGCGAAGCGGTTGCCCTCGATCGGCAGGAGCGTCACGACGGGCCGGGCCGTCTCGACGTCCCACTGGCGGACGAAGTTCTGGCCGCCCACCCAGAGCCGCCGGTCGTCGGCCGTGAAGACCGGACTGACGAAGAACTGAACCTGGGTATCGAGTAGCCGCAAGGTCTTGCCCGTAGCGACCTCCGATAGCAGGACGTGCCCCTTATTCGTCCCGATGGCCACGATCCCGCGGCTGGGGGCGAAGTCGATGCCTGAAATCGCTGCATTGTAGCTTTTCGCGAGTCGTTGGTACCCCGCGAGTTTATGGCTTGGCTTGCCCGAGGGGCCATCCCAAACCTCCCAACCATGGTGAGAATCTCCCACCATCCATTGGATCGACTTGCCGTCGGCGGCCCAAGCGGCGCCGCGAATCCCGTCGGTGGCAATCTCGCGGAGCAACTCGCCCGAGGCGCTGTCGAACAGCCGGACGGAGTGAGTCTGGAGTCGCAGCAATCGCGAGCCGTCCGGCGACCACTGCCACGTTTCTTCGCGGACGCCCTCGATCGGTTTGGCGAACTTCCGAACGCTCCTGCCGGTCGCATCCGACACCCCAACGACGTAACCGTCCGTTACCGACAGCAACTCGTTCTGGGGCGACCACTGGCTCTTAATAAAGCGGTTCTTATAGCCTTTTGAGAGGATCTCGCCCGTTGCCACATCCCACACCATCCCGTATTCTCGGACGTATTGCCCGTCCGGAGAAATGTCCAGCTTGAATGCATCTCTCGCGTCCGATTCGGTTGCCGCTGCACCTGAGAAGAACGATACCAACGCCCCCTTCTGGCCGCTGCGGAACACGTGTACGTATTGCGACGAGTCGTGCCAGACCAGCGCGCTTCCCTTCCGGGCGAAGTGGAGCATACATGCGAGACCGCCGTGGCCGCCCAAACTCCGGGCCACCTGCATCGTGCCGAGGTCCCAGAACAGAAGCCGATTGTCTTCGTAGAGCACTGCCAGTTGTCTTCCGCCTACCGAGAAGTCCAAGGCGACCACCCCCGGCGGCTTCGGCACCGTCTTGAGGGCGTTGCCGGTCAGGGCGTCGTAGAGCCGGTCGCCCACCGCCAGCAGCTTGCCATCCCGCGAGAAACGGAGCATCGCGGAAGGCAGGCGCGTCCCCCCCGGCAATTCGATATCATAAGCGACGGATGTATCGGCCATGCGCCAACATCGGAGATTCCTCCCTTCGGGCCCAACCAGGAGCGAGCCGTCGGGCGAGAGGCGAACGCCGAGTCTGTCGCTGCCGGTGCCGAGCGACTGCCGCGGCTCCATCGCGGCGGCGTCCAGGAGCGTTACGGCCACTTCCCACTGTCGTGCGGTTGGGGCGGCACATGCGATCGTCTTTCCGTCGGGCAAGAACACAAAAGGCCCGAGCCCGGTCTTTGCGGGTCCGTACTCCTTCAACCGGACCCCTCGCTCCACGTCCCAGAAACTCACGGAAAAGCCAGCGTCGTTCCAAGTGGCGACGCCGAGCATCCGGCCATCGGGCGACCAGCAGATCGACACGTCGTGCGACAGTGACGCCGACGGCTTGAGGCAATGGACCATTCTGCCGGTTTGCACGTCCCAGAGGTAAACCCGCGGCTGACCCTCTTCGATTCCGGCGGCGGCAACCAGCCGGCCCTCAGGCGACCAGTTCGCACGCGTCGCTGTCGGCAGGTCCTTGCCCGTGATGATCCCCATCCGCGGCAGGACCCTGACCGTCCGGAGGGTTTGGGCGTCGAGAACCCGCAACGCGTCCCCGCCCGCAACAAGAAGGTGCCGGCCGTCGGGGCTGGATTCGAGAATAGTCTTGCCCCGGATTGCCTCCAAGTAGCCGCGGACGTGCGGCGTCTCGATGGTCCACGACCGGAGTCCGCGGATCTTTGCCGGCTCGACAACCAGGGCCGCGGGCTCCAGCGGCCCGCCCTGCTCCAACGGCAAGGGCTGCCAGTCGGGCTTCAGGGGCCCGGAAGGTGAGGGGCTAGGGGCTAGGGGCTGGGGGCTGGGGATTTCAGATTTGGGATTTCGGATTTCGGATTTCGGATTGGGGATTGGACCAGACGCCTGCGTACTCGGTACTGAGTACTCACTGCTTGGTACTGTCTTTCGCTCATCCGGCTTCTCCGCTAGAACTAGAGCGGCACGCAAGCCCAGGTTGCTGTCGCGGTACCCAGGCCCGTCGCTGTTGCGGCGGGCCGACCGGCACCTCTCGCCGCCGTAGTTCGAGCTACCGCCACGGTTCACGCGGCGAGAGCCCGAAGACGGCCCGGCTGGGTCATCAGGCGGCGAAACCTTGTAGTAGTCCTTGTCATACCAATCCGCACACCACTCCTGCACGTTACCACACACGTCATACAGTCCCCAGGCGTTGGCCTTCTTCTGACCCACTGGGTGCGCCTTCTTCTCCGAGTTCGTCCCGTACCATCCGTACTCGTCCAGCCCCAACTCGCTATTCCCAAAGAACCACCCACTCGTGCTACCCGCTCGACACGCATACTCCCACTCCGCCTCCGTCGGCAAGCGGTAACTCCCCTCCGGCAGACCGCACTTCTCGCTCACCTTCTTTAAGTACGCCTGGCAATCGTGCCAACTAACACTCTGCACCGGATTCTTCGGCCCCTTGAACCGGCTCGGGTTGCCGATCGTCAACGCAAGCCACTCCTCTTGCGTCACCTCGTACTTGCCGAGATAGAACGGCTTCGTGATCTTCACCTTGTGGGCATCGCCGCCCTCGCCCATCATGAACTCGCCCGGCGGGATGAGCACCAGCTTCATGCCGATGGAGTTGGTCATCTCCACCGGCACGCCGAGATACTTGGCCCATGCCGCTTGATGCTCCTTGGCTTTCTCGGGGTCAAATGGGGCCACGGCCAGCACCGGCGGCTTGAGCGTGACTTTGACTTTCACCTGGCCACCCCGCGTGACCGTAATCGTGTGTGAATCGAGCTGGAACTGGTCGTCGCCGCCCTGGACGGCAAGGTCGTATTTGCCCGCACTGAGGCTGAGCGTCCAGCCCGAGCCGACATCCACCAGTTGAACCTTTTGGCCGCCTTGACTGACCGCCACTTGTACGTCCTTGCCAAGATTCTCGTCGATCTCGACCGTCAGCGTCCCGTGGCGAAGGATGATCGTCAGGATGATCCCCAGCAGCAAGAGCAGGCCGCCCACAAGCCCCGCCAGCGCCAGCGGTTTGCGGCGGACCTTGGCGAGCGCCCGGCGGGCCTTGACCAGAATGTTCGTCCCGGTCTCCTGCCGAGTAATGCCCGGCTGAGTTTCCTCTTCGACTGCCGCCTTGGGCGGCGCAACGGCCGTGCCCGCCGGCCTACTCCCCTGCAAGAATGCCAAGGTCTGGGACAAGGCCGCGCTGGACGACTCGGGCGGTTCCGGCGGGGCCATCCTCGACCGGCCGGATAGAACAGCCAGCACCGCCTCCAACTCGGCTACCACCTCGGCCATCGACTGGCAGCGATCCTCCGGCTTCTTGGCTAACATGCGATGGCACAGCGAGTCCAGGGCTTCCGGGGCCTCGGGCCGGGCCGCCCGAAGCGACGGGATCGGGGCCTCCAGGTGCATCAGGAAGAGCTTGGCGAACGTCTCGGCCTGGTACGGTGGCCGCCCGATCAACAGGCGGTAGAGCGTGCAGCCAAGGGCGTAGATGTCGGCCCGGTGGTCGGCCGCGTGGGTATCCAGGGCCTGCTCCGGGGCCATGTAATCGCAGGTGCCCAGCGCCTGGCCGCTCGTGGTCAGGCGTTCCGGTCCGCCCAGGACCGCGTCAGGCCCAGCGATCCGGGCCAGGCCCATGTCGAGGATCTTGACCGTGCCCTTCTTGTCCAATAAGAGATTGCCCGGCTTGATGTCCCGATGGATGATGCCCTGCTCGTGGGCATACTGGAGTCCGCGGGCGGCCTGGAGGATGCACTCGACCGCCTGCCGGACCTCCAGCGGCCCGTGCTCCTTGACGGCGGTGGCCAGGTCATGACCTTCGATGTACTCCATCGCCAGGTAGTACATCCCCCGATGCTCGCCGGCGTCGTAGGCCGTGACGATGTTGGGATGCGAAAGCTGGGCGGCCGCTTGCACCTCGCGCTGGAACCGCTCGACGGCCCCAGCCTGTTTCATGGCCGCGGGGGGCAGGACCTTGATGGCCACGGTGCGTTTCATCCGGCGGTGCCGGGCCTTCAAGACCACGCCCATGCCCCCCTCGCCGATCTGGTCCAGCACGGTGTACTGGCCGAAGACCAGCCCCTTGCCCTTGCCCTGGTAGACGGCCTGGGCCTGGTACTTTGTCAGTTTGCCCTGCTGGATGAGGACCTGGGCGAACTGCTGGACATCCCTGGGCCGCTTGTCCGGTGGGAGGCTCTCCTGAAAGCCGGCGACCTCGGCCGCCGACATGAGGCCGCTCTCGGTCAGCCGCTCGACGAACTGCTGGACGGTGATCGCCATCAGGAGGCCCCGGCCACCGGACCACGGGGGTACAACATCCGTCTACTATACACAAGCCCCCACAAGACTGGAAGCCCCCTGCCATAGGGGTGGCAGGTATGGGGTTCTTCCGGTTCTGGCTACGAAACCGGCAGAAACAAAGGCTGGCCGCCCAAAGGTGTGCCGGGACTACGACTCGCAAGCCGCTGATGTCATCGCCAGCGATGTGACCGATTCGGGGAACTATTGCCGGATCACGGGGGAGGTCATAAAACAGGTATTGGGGCAGGTATGAGCGGCCGCATCCAGTTCGTGATCGACGTATTGAAGCCAAACCCTGAAAGATTGTGGATCGTGGGCAAAAAGTGACTCGATGCTGCGATGCTGAACTCAGAGCGATGAATAGTTTCTTGCGGCGTTTTCTCCAGCGGCAAGTTGAGTTCCCCATATTGCGCTGGCTCGGGCTCAGCGGCCAGGGCCTCGACATACTCGAAGTGGGCTGTGGCTCGGGACACGGCGCTGTTCTGCTCTCCCGCTTGAAGCCGAAAAGTTACGTGGGGATCGACCTGATGCCCGAGATGATTGATCTGGCACTGAAACGAAAGGACGTTCCCCATGCCGACTTTCGGCTCATGGATGCAGCCGATATGCATGGGATACCCGAGGCCAGCAAGGATGTGGTGGTGATTTTCGATGTCCTCCATCACATCCCAAGATGGCGGGAAGTCCTGTCTGAATGTGGTCGAGTCCTTCGCCCTGGTGGGGCACTCTTCCTTGAGGAACCCGGCAGTACAGCCATCCAAGTCTGGGACTGGTTATTCAAGTGGAACCACCCGAGGGCGGCGGAATTCACATGGCGGGAGCTGGAGACCCGTCTGAATGATGTAGGGTTCACGGTAAAACATCGGTGCAGGCTATGGCCGTTTCGAAGCTACTGTGCGGTCAAGACGCCGCACCCATGAAGCTACGCCCGGCTCCTGTCGCGTGCCAGTTGACACGGACAGAGGTAAACCAACTGGAGCCCACTGGTGGCGGGAAATGGAGCCATTTCGCCGGCCAGGGGAGCGAGTGACAGGTGGTGGCCGTCGTTCAGTCGGCGATTCAGTCACCAGCCCCATTGTCGAAATTCATCCACAACGCCTCAATCATCTGCCGCTTCTTCTTTCCCCCCGCCGCCTTGTTGTCGATTTCGAAGTCCTGACGCCTCCAGCCGGCCAGTTCTCCGTCGTACAGCGGGTTGGGGTATCCCGACAGCATCACTTTGCCCTGGCATTTCTTGATAACGGCCAGCAATTCCCGGTGGTCCTGCTCGGTCATCTCGTGTTGATAGGTGCCGGTCGAAACACGGGTGTCGTGCAGGTAGGGAGGGTCCAGGTAGAACACGGTCCCTGGTCCATCCTGCTGCCGGATGACTTCCAGGGCGGGTTGATTGAGGACCACCACACGCCGCAACCGAGCCGACACGGCAGGCAACCCCTCAATGCAGCTCCGCCACGCGGATACCTGCTCGTTTTGCAGTCGCCGAGTTCGATTCCTGGACAGTGTGGCGAAATCCTTGAATCCGCCTGCCCGGCTCTGGCGGCAGCGGATGAAAAACGCCACGGCGGCTTCGACGTCCGGATCCTTGATTGGGTGCTGCCGTACCTCGGCATCTTCCCACTCGACTTCCGAGAACGGTGTGGCCTCGATCAGGCGTTGGAAAGCAGCGAAGGTCTCCTCGCGTTGCAGGACCCGCCAGAAATTGGTGAGTTCCCGGTGAAGGTCGTTGACCACTTCACTGGTCCCCTGCTCGTAGGACGGCTCACCCCAGTACTTTGACTGGTCGAGGGGGTCCTTTTCCAAGAGGACGGCTAACCCACCGGCGAACGCCTCAACGTAATGCAAATGACATGGCATCAGGTCGACGATTCTTGCCGCGAGATAGTGTTTGCCACCCCACCACTTGAGAGGTTGGCTAAGGTGGGTGGACTCCGTCGCAGAACTCGCTAACAGGCTCATTACTTCTTCTCTCTCACGGTTTTCAGGGATTGGATGCACAACGCAATCCAACCTATCACAACCAATAAGGAATGCAAGTCGCTCTTTCAATTCGCCGTGTGGCACGAAGAAAGGAGGCGTTAAGCGTAGCCTCCCTGGGAGTTCTGGCTATGAATGCCGGTATAGCCTCTTGGAGGCCGCTGCGAAGGGTGAGTTGGTTTAATATTAAACCAACTCCGTTAATTTAGGGGTTTTAGCACTTTAGGCTGAAGATGCTGCAAGCCATTGTGTGACTCAAGCGGGTTTTCCAAGTACCCGAGGCGAGCCGGCTTCCAAATAAATAGATCCCGTTGTTTCACCTGCATACAAGCACACCACAGTGGCCAATAGTCGTGGAGGGCGTAGGCAAATGTGCAGATTCTGGCTTCCCACCTTTGCCTTGGCGTCTACCAGACGGGCCGATTGCCCCATGTAACCCTCTAAAAGGCCCCAGAAACGCCTCTGGGGCCCTCGGCGACCAAGCTGGTCCATAAAGCCTCCTCTGCCCGGGGAGGCCGTCAGATGCGACGCAAGAAGCCCAGGAGGGTTATTGGGCCCCTCTCGCAACATGACGTTGCAAGCCGGGCCCGATATCCACATTCCCAGGGTCTCTCGGACGTGACGCTCACGTTCTATACCCCGATACACCCAACTCTAACCTATGGCAACGATTGGTCCACGATGGCCTTGTCCCCGTCCGACACCCTATAGTTCTGAGCAGATATTAAACCATCGCGATTCTCGTTTGCATTGGACCGAAAAGTTGTTACAACAAGAATGGATCGCGTGGGTGGCTGCACTTAGGCTTTGGTTTCGCTCTGTTAAAGGCTTGATATGTCGGTTACACCTCATCCCGGATCGCCTGACTTGGTGAGTTCTGGAACGCCCCTCACCCAGGGCAGCGGCGAACGGCCCCCTAGCGACAAGGTATTTATGCCCGAATCTTCCGCCCCACCCCCAAGGCAGCGGGCGGCAAGGCCAAGCAGAAAATGCCCGAATCGGTGTGGATGAAGTTGAACTATTGCGACTTGCGTGGAATCCGGAAACTAACCCTATAACGCTCATTCTGTGAGGAGATCTCAAAATGTGGGATGAAGACGGAGAGAAATGGTACACACTCGTGCGTGAGGCCACGTCGCTGAGAAGACAGGGCCATTATGATCGCGCCATTGCTGTGGCAAAAGAGGCGTTGCGGTTCGCCGAGGACGTCCTTGAAAGGGAGAGCTATTTTTGGGTCGTGAGCTTGAACACCCTCGCAGAGCTTTACTGCGTCCAAGGCCGGTACGTGGAGGCGGAGCCACTCCTCCAGCGTGCGCTGGGCGTAGACTCAGCAGTCTACGGTCTAGACGATTGTGACGTTGCAAAAGATTTGAACGCGCTCGCAGTGCTGTACTCTTTCCAAGGCCAATACACGGAGGCCGAGCCGGTCTACACACGTGCGCTGGCGATCTGGGAGAAGGTCCTCGGCCCGAATCATCCCGATATGGCTAAGGGCCTGAACGACTACGCAGAGTCTTGCCTCCTCCAAGGCCGATACAAGGAGGCGGAGTCACTCCTCCAGCGTTCGCTGGCGATCTGGGAGGAGGCCCTTGGCCCGAATCATCCCGATGTGGCTAGGCGCCTTGAGAATTTGGCGATGCTCCTTCGGAGCACTGGCCGAGAGAAGGAAGCGGAAACGCTAGAGGAACGCGTCGCAGCGATCTGGGCCAAGCTGATAAGAGATTTTGGACAGCGGCTTCGTCGTGGAAAACCTGGAGACAGCCCTGGGGACGTTCCATGACGCCAAGGACTTCCGGGCACCTGCTGACTCCCGGATTATCTGAGACGAAAAGGGCTCCTCCGTCTCAGAATGCCTGAGAGGCGACCCCGCCGCCTGGGCAGCCCCCGCCCTCAAAACCCCGCCCCAGAAATGCGACAATAGGACCCCGCCCTCTGCTTGTGGCGGGCCGCGGTCGTTTGGCAGAATTCCTATGGGGAGAGAACAGGACCCACGAATGTCCGACTCTCTGAAACACATAGTTATTTTAGGGGGTCCGGCGCTTAGGTTCAGAAGAAGAACGACCTACGGCGATGTCGCCGAACAAATCGGGCTAGCGCCCACCGATCGCC
>JBEKCP010000197.1:0-16718 GCA_050014815.1 Thermoguttaceae bacterium
CACAAGGAGACCGTCACGGCCGTCGCCATTGACATCGGCAGCGGCCCAGACGGTTGCGGGCGGCAGATCGACGCCAAGCGGCGTTTTGGCATCGGGCGCGAGGGCCTCGCCGGAGTTCTTGTCGAACAAGAACGCCCCGTAGCCGCGGTTGATCAAGAGCAGGCCGCCGGCCTCGGAGAGGGCCAGCAGATCGGTCCGCCCGTCGTGGTTGACGTCCAGTGCCAGGGCCGTGCCGCGCGTGAGCGCTGCCCGATGCTGCTGGGCCGACTTGCCCGGTTCCAGGCCGGTGAGCCGAGTGAAATCGGCCGGCGGTCCGCCGTCGGCGTCCAGGGCATAACGCATCACGCCCATGCCGCCGACTACGACGGCGTGCGGCTTGCCGGTGTCGCCCCAGTCGCCCAGCACGGCGGCGGCGGGCGCGGGCGCGTCCTTCCACAGCGATTGCGGCGGCCGCGCCGGCCACGGCTTGTCGAGCGTGCCCGGGTTCTCCAGTACGCGAAGCTGCCCGTCTGCGGAAAGCAGCCATACGTCCGGGCGCTTCTGGCCCCGGGCGTCGAGGATCGCGGCCGCCAGCGGACGCGTGTTGGCGGGCAGTTCGATGCGCCATGGCACGGCCGTGAACTTCCCGCCCTCGTTGATCCACAGCGTGTCGTCCAACAGAAGGTCCGGCCGGCCGTCGCCGTTCAGGTCGCCGGCCGCATGATAGCCGCCGGGCCCTTTCCAGGCGGCCCAGCCGTCGGTCGCGTCTCGATAGCCGTCCTTCTCGCTCAGGAAGAGGCGCACCCCCCGCGCTGTGCCGATCACCAGATCCGTCCGCTTCCGGCCGGCGAAATCGGCGGCGAGCATCCAGGCGGGCGACTGGACGTCGAGCTTGGCGATCTTCTTCGCGCCGCCGCGGAAGAAGTCCTGGTCCACTCGATCGAGGATCGGGGATTTCCCCGCTTTCAATTCTCCGATCAGTCGCACCAGGGCCTGCGTTCGGCCGGGGAAGGCCGACTTGCCGTCGTACAACTGGCTGACCCGCCAAATCGGCGTGTTGGGAACCCCGTTGGCCAAGAGCCACGTGTCGGCCAGATGGACGACGGCGACGGGCTGGTCCCGCGGGCGTCCCTCGAAGAACACCGCGGGCTGACCCTTGACCACATTGTGGACCAGGCCCGGCGGGGCGAGCACCTGGATTCTCAGCCGCTCACCCGGCGATTCGCCCTTGGCCGCTTCCACGACGCGGACGTCCACCACGTGGTCTTCCACCGTGACGCTTTCCACGGCGCCGATCACCACCGCCTTCGCCGTCGAGTACATCTTCGAGACGGGCATTTCCACCTTGATCACGGCAGCGGCGGGCCATGCTATCAGCAGCCAGACGGCGGACAGGGGCAATACGAGGCCCAGTTGTCGCAGTCTCATGTCTCTCTCCCTGAAACTACGGTTCATGGCCTCGACAGTCGCGCCATGCCGGTGGCCGCGGGCATCGGCGGCGGCCAGTTGGGGTTGGCCAACAAGGCGGCCACGTCCTGGCCCTCATTGCAAAAAACCACGTCGGGCACCTTGTCGTTGTTCAGGTCCACCACGGTCACGCTGCGGGTGTTGAAGATCCGTTGCGTCAGGCCGATCTCGTCGCTGGCGTCGGCGAACTTGCCCTTGCCATTGTTGCGGAAGTAGCGGTTCGGGCCTTTCATGCAACCGACGAACAGGTCCAGGCGCCCCGTACGACGGAAGTCGGCCCAGGCGGCCGAACGCGCGTCGGCCAAGGGCCTGGCCAGGTCGCCCGACTCGGCGGTCACGTCCGTAAACCGCCCCTTGCCGTCGTTGCGGAAGAGCTTGCAGCCGGCCCGCTGGGGCACGAGCAAGCCTGGACGACCGTCGCTTAAGAAGTCGCCGAAGACCGGCGTGACGCCGCCCGGCGTGTACGCGATCCCGCAGTCCACGGCCTCCACGAAACCTTGGGGCGTGTTGAGCACCAGCACGCCCGTGCCGGCCGAGAAGAGGAAGCCGGGCCGGCCGTCGCCGTTGACATCGACCACGGCCAGGTGATCGCCCCGGAGTTTGCCGGCGATGCCCTCGCTGCCCAGTCCCACCTGGTCGGACACGTCCTCGAACGCCAGCGCCACCGGCGCCGTGGGCGTTCTGGCGGCGTAGTAGAAGGCCAGTTCGTACCCGCCCTGGCACACCTTCAGGAGCAGCTTGTTCTTGCCCGGGCGAAGGCGGAGCGTGAGTTGCACCTGGCCCGGCTGGCAGGTGCGGCAGCAGTTCTCGGCATGAACCCTCACGCCATTGAGCCAGACGGCGAGCGTGTCGTTGCTGCCCAGCGAGACCGGCAGGTCCACCGCGCCGCCGTAGTCCAACTCGCGGTACAGGTAGGCCACGCAGTCGGTGTTGGTTTGCCTGGAGAGCGAGAGGCCGTTCACCTGCCCGTCGCGAAACCTGCCCTCGCGCCAGGCGACCTTCTCGTTGTTCTTGCCGACGTACTCCGCCTGGAGATCGACTTCCTTTTCGGGCGGATAGGCCGTGTCGAATCCCTGTCCGCTCGTGTTGTCGAACGGTCCGGCATAGTACCACGGGCCGAGGTTGGGCTTCTCCAGGGGCTTGGGCTGCGGCTCGCCCCGCGCGAGCTTGTTGCGGAACAGGCGGAGTCCGCGGTAGGCGTCGGCCAGGAGGATGTCGGGCCGGCCGTCGCCGTCATAGTCGATCCAGACGGCCGCCGTGAGATGGCAGTAGCCCTGCGCGGGCAGGCACGCGGAAACGTCTTCGAACTGCTTGCCGGTGTTGCGGAAGAGCCTGGGGCCGGCCGGGGTGGCCAGCAGCAGGTCCAACTTGCCGTCGCCGTCGAAGTCGGCCCAGGCGGCGGCGCGGGCGCCGCCCATGAACGGGACCACGACCTCCTCGAACGAGTTGCCGGCGGCTTGCAGCACGAACATGCGGCCGGCGCCGAACAGGCACAGGCCCGTCTTGCCGTTGCCCATCAAGTCGCCCGGGACCGCGCCCAGCGCGTCGATGCCCAGCCGGCCCAGCGAGATGTAGTTCGTGAAGCCGGGCATGCCGGCGATGAGCCGGCTCTCGGCCTCGTCCGCGCCGCCTTCCACAAAGTCCCGTTTGGGATTGTGGTCCTGGATCTTCAGGCTGGCCTTCATGCGGATCACCTTGCCGTTGCGGAGGTGGCAGGCGTTCTTGTCGGAGTCGCCCATGCAAGGTATCACGACCTCCTGGCCGGCGAGCATGGCCGCAACGAACGCGGCCAGTCGCTCCGGCTTGCCGCAGTAGGTCCGCAGCAGGAAGGGTTCGGCATGGCTCATGCTCCACCAGTCGCCGGCGTAGGTCTGATACCAGTAGCCCTCGATGCAGGTCTCGGCGGCGGAGCCGTTGTGGAAGATCAGCGCCGTCTTGCCGACCTCGGCCCAGGCCATGACGTTCTTCCATTCGCGCGGATTGTAGCCCTGGTGGCCGATCATGTTCTTGATCGTCTCGCCGCGGTGAACGCCTTTGACGTCCTGCACCTTGCGGTACACGATGGTGTTCTTTTGCTGGTCGACCGACTCGACGCGCGCGACCAGGATGTTGGTCGATTCACCGATCATTCTGCCCAGCGAATAGGCGGCCTCGACGTAGCCCCAGGCCGGCCGGCCCGGCAGGAGCAAGACGCAGGCGGTCGCGGCCAGGAAGGCGGCGCGCCGGCAATGGTTCGTCATTGGTCTGTCCTTCATTGTTCCGTCAAGGTCCGAGCGTCACCTCAGCGTTGCCAGGCGTTCCCGGGCCACGGCGGCCCAGGGGCTTGAGCCGAACTCCTTGATCACCTGCTCCCAGAGTTTCACGGCCTCCGCCGGCTGTTGCATCTCCAGGTAGGCCTGTCCCGCCTCGCACAAGGCGGTGGCGTTTTGTTCCGGGTAGGAATAGGTCAACGGCACGAAGGCCAAGTCGCGGGTTGCGTCGGTGAAGCGTTTCTGTGCCAACCGGCACAGGCCGATCTGCAATTGGGCCGCGGCGGCCACTTGGCCCGCCGTGCCGCGAGTCACCTCCGTGTATTGCTGGATCGCCTGCTCAAGCTGGTTCTGGTGCTGTAGAATGCGGCCGAGGCCGTAGCGGGCCTCATAGATCCAGGGGCTCTGCGGGAAGCGAGTCGCGAAACCCTCCAGGATGCGCTTCGCCTCCTCCCATTTCCTGGCTTCGGTCAGCGCCTGGCCCAGACGCAGCAAGGCCCGGTCGCTGATCTCCGGCACATTGGCGTGAGATTGCTGATCGCGAAAGGGCGTCAAGTAGGAGATCGCCTTGGCCCACTCCTGTTGCCGATAGTAACCTTCGCCGGTCAGGCCGCGGCCCTCGACGATGAAGCTGCTGGCCGGGTTCTTGGCAACGACTTGGGCGACCCCGATCGCCGCTTTGACCTGATTCTTGGCCAGCAAGCACCCGGCGAGGCGGACCCGGATGCGATCGCTCAGCTCGACCGGCGGATCGGCCCTGAGCGCGGCTGCCAGAAGTTGCACCGCCGCGTCGTCGTCCTGGCGGCACAGCAGCATCTCGGCCAGTTCCAGGCGGGCGCGTGCGGCGAGCGGGGCGTCGGGCGCGGCCGCAATCAACGCGGTGTATGCTTGGCGCGCGGCGCTCTCCGCAGGCTGCAGCGGCACGGCGTCCAACGATACCGACCGGCAAAGCATCGTCGCTCCGCCGGTGGGCTTGTGCTTGGAACTTGAGGAAGGCGAAGGCTTGCCCGGCGCTCCGGCCGGCTGCGCCCGCGCCAGGGCCGCGTCGATTTCCACGTCGGCCAGCGCACGGCGACACCAGGCGGCCTCGTAGAACATGCGGAGGCACGTCTCGTCGGCCGGCCCGGCCTTGGCCCGCTTCGCGGCTTCGGCGGAAAGCGATTCGGCCGCGGCGTGCAGCTCGGCCAGGGTTTCGTCGATCGCTTTGTTGGCGGCCGCGACCTGGTCGGCCTTGTTGCCGGCCCTGGCCAGGGCCTCGCGCCCGGCCGCCCACGCCGCCATCAGTTCCTCGCGGCGACACTGGCCGAGCCGCCACGCCGCTTCCGCCGCTTGGGGCCGCCCCGGAAACTGCTTGACGATGCCCTCCAGCACCGTGCGGGCCTCGGCATACTTTCCCGCTTCCTTGAGGGCCAGGGCGTGCTCGCATTGCATGACCGGGCTCCACCGCTTTCGCTGAGGATCGGCCGCAATCGCGGCTTCGTGCTTGTCCCGGCAGGCGGCGATGGTCTTCAAGGCGTCCGCGGGCCGGTTCAGCCAGCGCAGCAGGCTGGCGGCGCGGATCAAGGCCGGCGGCGCCGTCGGGCTGGCGGCCAGCGGCTCGGTTTGGAAGCGGTTCAACTCGCCGGCGGCCGCCTGGGCGTCGCCCGCCAGCGCAATGCACTTTGCGCGCTCGAAGGCCGCCACCGCCTGCAACTCCCCGCCGGTCCTGCCCACCTGCTGGTTCAGGCGATCGTACGCAGCGCGGGCCTGCGCCAGGAACTTCTTCTTTTCCGCCGGGTCCGCCATCAGCAGGCCGATCCGCTGGTAGCAGTACCCGAGCTTCAGAAGCGACTGCGCCGCGGCCGCCGGATTGGCCGGTTTGCCGCCGGTATTCTCCTGGACGGCCGTGGCCCCTTCCAGCAGCTTGGCGGCCTGCTCCGCGCGATCGATCAAATCGGCGGCCTGCAGGGCGTCGTTGGTTTCGCCGGGCAACATGCGAATCAGGCAATCGGCGATCAGGCAGGAGACGATCGACAGTTCGCCGACGCGGTCCGACGCCGGAATGCCCGAGAGAACGGCCAATGCCTCGGCATGTTGACCCAAGTGGTAATGCGCCTGGCCCAGGCCGAACCGCGCTTGGTTGATCAAGATGAAGTCCGGGTAGGTCTGGAGGACGCGCCGGTAGCGAGTGATCGCCTCCTTGAGCAAGCGGTCCGCCTCAGCACGCGCCGGGCGCTTTTCACCGGCCGTTGCCGCCAGCCGCGAGTTCTCGCCCGCACGGAACCAGACGCTGGGCGTCAGCGTGCTGGCCGGGTACGCCTTTTCGAAGCGTCGGCAGGCCGCGTCCGATGCCGCGTACCGGCCGTCGAGGTGCAGCACGGTCGCCAGCCGCTCCAGGGCCTCCTCGGCGCGGTCCGGATCGCTGTTCTCGGCGACGACCTTCTCGTAGGTGGCGGCGGCGTCCTTGTACTGCTTCATCGTCTGCTGCGCCTCGGCGAGGTCCAGGAGGATTTCGCCGCGGCGAAGCACGGCGTGTGGAGACGTCTTGCCCAACTGGGCCGCTCGATCGGCAGCGCGTGCGAACAGTTCCAGGGCGCTCGTCATCGCATCGTCATAGGCCGCCGGATTGCCCGAACCGGCCGCGCCGGCATGCACGCGCGCCAGCCACCACGTCGCACGGTCGGCCAGGGACGGATGGTTCTGCAAGAGCTGCAGGGCCTTGGCCGCCTCGGCCAGATTCCGCTGTTTCGCGTGGCAGATGCCCAGGCGGAGTTGGGCCTCGTCGGCCAGCGGGCCGTGCGGGTGCTGCTTGATCACGGCGGTGAAGCCGTCGGTCGCGGCGCTGTAGCGACCGTCTTCCAGCGCCAACAAGGCCGCGTAGAACGCCGCGCGCGCGAGGTAATCGGGCGCCGGCCCCTTCGCCATCGCCTCCAACGGAGCTCGATCCCGCGCACGCAGCCCTTGCGGGCGCTTGAGCGTTTCCTCGGCGATCTTCTTCCTCCGCTGAAATTCCGCCGCCAACTCGCCATACTGGGCGGCGGCCTCGGGTCGCTGCCGAGCCAGGTGGTCGATCCGCGCCAGCAGATACCGCGCGTGGACGCCGAAGGACTGCCCGAAGGGAGCGAGTCGGCTCAACATCTGGCCGGCCGCACGGTAGTCATGCTCGAGGAAATGGACGTAGCCGAGGCAGTAGCGGGCCGCGTCGCCGTAACGAGTTTCGCCGAGCGTCTTGTCGGCCAGCAGTTCGGCGGCAATCTTGGCGGCTTCCGCATGCTTGCCGGCCCGCAGGAGCATGTCGCATTGGTCGCAGAGGGCGCGGGCCAGCCGTAGATGGTCGAGTTTCGGGAAGACGGGCAGCGGGGCCGGATCGACCAGGTCGGCCGGCGGGTCGTCGTCGGCAATCGTGTTCTCGAGTTGCACGGCCCGCAGCGGCTCCGAAGGATCGGGAATCGCCAGACGCACGAACCGCGCGGGCCCGGCCTGCAACGCCGGCACGGCGTCCAGCACGGTCCGGCAGGTCTGTTCCCACGTGGGATCGGTTGCGGCGCTCGGACGGGCCTGATCGGGACTGGTCGCGTGCCACGCCGGGGAAGCGGGGCCGGGGCCCGCTGGGCCGCTCCGCGATGTCGGCGCGGAAAGCACCATCGCCGGTGGCGGCAGCGAAACCCCACCGCTCCAGACCGGCACAGGCAGGTCCGGGCTGGAAGGAATCCGCAGCGGTTGAACTTGCCCGCTCGCCGGCACGGCCCACGGCTGCCGCGGGACCGCCGCGGGCGGCAAGTACGACGCGGCGGGCAGGTTGCCCATCGGCGTTTGTAGTCCGAAGGTGGAAGGCGGCAGCGGCGGCAATTTCACCGCCCCCTCAACGGCTTTGCCGCCGGCAGGCTTCGCGCCCGGCGTCAACGTCGGCCATAGGGCAAGGTGCGCAGCGAGCAGCAGGACGAGCGTTCTCCGCATCTTGGCCTCACTTTGCTTCGATGATCAATCGCAATTCGGCGCCTTCTTCAGGCAGCAGATTCTTGTTCACTTCCAACGCGAGCAGGCTCCCCTCGCGCATCGTCAGGTTCCCCTGGCAGACCGTCTCATCCGTGACCGGGTAGATGGTGATCATGGTCCCGCTCAGGTCGGCGCCATAGACCGTATCCTCCTTCTCCGGATCGATCTGCCGGCCGACGGAGCCGGTGAAGCACCATTTCAGCGGAGGCAAGGGCTTGCCGGTCCGTTTGTCGATCATGGTCTTTTCGAGCGGCACCACGTCGGGCTTGCCGCCAATGCCCGGGAGCTCCAGGTAAAGTCTCAACTCGGGACCGGTGGCCGGCTCGTCGTCGCCGCGCGCGGGCTTGCCCGGCTTCAGGCCGAACGACTCCAACGCCCGATGGATCTCGCTCGGCTTGCACTCGAAGGTGACCACGGTTTCGTGGGCCTTCTGGCCGCGGGGCGTCGGATAGGTCGCCACGACTTCCAGCGGATAGACGGCGTTGAGCCAGGCCAGCTTGCGCGGGGCGACTTTGCAGGGAACGCTGATCCTGCGTCTTTCTTTCTCCACGATCACCGGCAGGGCGGCAGAGCCCGCGGCCGCTTTGTCGGAGAGGCACACGATCACCGAGGGATCGTCCGTGTCGGCGTCCAGGTTGCAGGTGGCAAGATAAATGTCGCCGCCATGCACCAGCGGCGAACCGAAGACCATGCCTTTGGCCTGCACCGACTGGTCGCCGGCCACGTCGAGAGTCCACTGCCTCTGGCCGTCGGCCAGGCGAATCGCGTGCAGCACGTTCTTCAGATCGGCCGCATAGACCGTGTCGGCGGCGACGGCCGGGCCGGCGAAGAACGGCCTGCCCGCCTCGTATTTCCACAAGAGCCTGCCGGTGCCGCAATGCCGGGCGACGACCTGGCCGCCGGTCGTGGTGAACACCGCCGCTTCGCCCTTGACGGCGACGGGCGAGAGCACGCCGCCGGGCGCGGCCTCGCGCCACCGGACTTTCCCGGTCGCCAGGTCCAGCGACACGACCTCGCCCTTGGCCCCACCGAGCAGTTTGCGGTCGAAGCGGATGCTGCTGCACCCCACCAGCACCGACCGGCCCGCCACGCTCGGCCCGGCCCAAGGGTTGATCTCCAGCGGCGTTTCCCAGACCAGGCTGCCGTCCGTGGTCTTCAGGCACACCAGGCACCGCTTGCCGATTTTCTCGTCGTCCAGGTAAGCGGAAGCGGCCAGCAGGTAGTCGCCCACGACCAGCGGCGGCGCGTCAATGTGCCATTTCCCCTGGCCCTGTTGCCAGAGGAGCTTGGGGACCGGAATGGTCAGGGCGGCCTCGGTGGGCGGAATCGCCTTGGTGGCGTCCTGCTGTTTGTCCTGCTCGTACTTGTTGAGCAACTCGGTCCATCGCCGCTCGGTGTTGGCAAGCGCGGCATTCAGGTCCTGCTCCTTGTCTTTCACCAGCACGCGGTTCAGGTCCACGCAAAGCACGCCCGCGTCGCCGCCGCACACGTAGACGCGGCCCTGACCCAGAGTACCGGGTGCCCCGACGGTCGGGCCGGCCTCCAAATGGACGAGCTTGCCGGGCAAGGGGTATTGCCAGACGGGCAGGCCGTCCTCGGCACGCAGGCAGTACAACGTGGGAACGCGGCCCCCTTGGACCACAGGACTCGCTCCTGCGCCTCGGGCTCCGTGGACACGGCGTGGAACACCCCGGTGCCGAAGGCCCCCACGCCGGCCGCGAAGATGCTTTTCGGCCCGGGGACCAGCGCGGCCACGTAGTGCTCCTGGGCCTTGTAGACCCAAAGGACTTTGGGGGCCTTTGGCCCGGATATGCCGTCGATGTTGCCCGTCCGCTGCGGGTTGCCGCGCACCGTATTCCAGGTGTCGGCCCGGGCGACCGGGCAAGCGGCCGCAAGGGCCAGGAGCAGAAGGGCGCGGCCGATGTCCGGGCCGAGCGATGCCAGGGGTGTCTGCGGTCTCATGGTCCGTTCGTTTCTCAATCTTCGATTTGCGATATCTGTTGCGGCCGAACGCGATCCAATCGGGTCCTACGCGCGGAGTTCACTGCAAGGCGGCCAGCCGCTGTTTGGCGGCTTCGGCCCATGGACTGTCCGGATGTTCTTTGAGCACCTGCTGCCAAAGCCGGACCGCGTCGGCCGACTCGCCGCGCGAGGCGTGAAGCTCGGCCAGTTCCAACTTCGCCCGGGCAGCCAGCGGCGTGACGCCGGCCGCCGCAATCAAGGCGGCGTAGAGCTCGCGTGCCGTCTTCTCGCTGGGCTGCGCGGGCACGTCCCCGACGGGCGCCGGCGGCACGACGGTCTTCGCACCGGGGGCGCCGGACTTCTTTTTGGGGTCCGGCGCGATCCGCTCGACGGCCTGTTTGTGCAGCTTCTGCCGCGCGGTTTCAATCTCGGCTTCGGCCAGCGTGCCGTAACAGCACGCCGCTTCATACAGCGCTTGCAGATGGGCCTGGCTGCCGGCCGATTTCGCCAGTTCGGCCGCCTTGGCCTTCGCCGATTCGGCGATTGGCCGGATACTGTTCTGGCCGTCCTCCAGCGCCTTCGCCAGAGCGGCCCGCTGCTCCGATTTCACCTCGGGCTTGCCCAGGGCTTCGTGCGCCGCGACAACGGCCGCCGCCAATTGCTCGCGCCGGCACTGCTGGATTTCCCGCCGGGCCAGGGCGGCCTCGGGCCGTTTTTCGAATTGCCGCAGGAGGTTCTCCAACAGCGTCCTGGCCTCGGAGAACTTGCCCGACTCCCTCAGCGCCATCGCCTGCTCCAACTGCAGCGCCGCGATCCATTGGCTCTGGTCCGGCCTGGCGCCGCGGCCGGCCTCAAAATAGCTGCGGTACTGCGCCAGGACCTTGGCAGCCTCGGGTGCGCTGCCTTGCGCGCGATTCAGCTCGGACCAGAAGATCATGGCAGCGGGGGCCACGGGCAGGCCCCGCCACGGGTCGCTTTGGAACCGGGCGAGGTCGCCGGCCGCCGTCTCCGCCTCGCCCAGGAGGGCCAGGCATTTCGCACGCTCGAAAACGGCCGCCGCTTGCGCGGCCTCGCTGGTCTTCCCGCGGTCCTTGAGGGAACGGTCGTAGGCTTGCCGGGCCTGCACGAGCATTGCCTTCTGCTCCGCCGCATCGGCCAGCAGCGAAGCGATCCGCTGGTAGCAGTGGCCGGTCTTCATCAGGGCGTCGGCGGCCTCGGGTCCGTCGCCCTGCGCGGCCACGCAGCCTTCCAGCAGCTTGGCGGCCTGATGAAGCCGGTCGATGAGGTCGGCCGCCGGGACCGCATCGCTGGGTTCCTGCGGCAACGTGCGGAGCCGGCAATCGGCCTCCAGGCATGAGGCCGCGAGCAACTCTCCGGTCCGCTCCGCGGCCGGGATCTCGGCCAGCGCCGCCAGGGCTTCCGCATACTGGCCCATCTGGCACTGCACGCTCGCCAGCCCGAAGCGCGCAAGATTCGCCGTGGGCATGGCCGGATGATCTTTGAGCAGCCGCCGGTATCGCTTGACCGCTTCTTCGCTTAGTGCCCGAACGTCCTGCTTATTGCGCCCCTTGTCGGCGGGCGGGTCGAGCGCGATGAGCCGGGCGTTTTCCGCCTCGTAGAACAGTATGGTGGGCAGCCGCGTGCTGTTGGTGTACGCCCGCTCGAATTTCTGGCAGGCATCGTCCGACGCCTTGTATTGACCGGAGAGGTGCAATGCCGCGGCCAGGCGTGCCGAGGCTTCCTCGGCGCGTTCAGGACTGGCGCTGTCCGCCAGCACCTTCTGGCAGGTTGCCGCGGCATCTCGATAGGCCTTCGTGGCGTATTGGATCTCGGCCAGATCGAGGAGGATCTCGCCGCGGCGGCTCTTGGCCTCGCGGTCCTGCTTGCCCAGTTCTCCGGCGCGGTCCGCAGCGCGGCCGAGGAGGTCGGTGGCCGTGCGCGCCGCCTGGGCGTTGGAGGGGCTGGCGCTGGCCCACTCGGCGCGGGCCAGCCACCACAAGGCCCGATCGGCCAATTGCGGCCGCTTTTGCAGGTCCTCCAGCGACCTGCGCACTTCGGCGAATCTGCGCAGCTCGAGCAGACAGTAGGCCTGGCGCAACTCGGCCTCGTCTGCCAGCGCGCTATCTGGGTAGGTCTTCACGAATGCGGCCAGGGCCTCCCGGGCGTCCTGGGCACGGCCTTGCTCCAGAAGCAGCGCCGCGCCGTAGAAAGCGGAGCGGACTACGTTCTCGGCCGCCGGCGCGGCCACGATCGATTCCAGACGCGATTTCTCGTCCGGGCTCAACTTGTCGGCCTTGCGCAGGGCCTCGGCCGCCTCCTTCCGTTGCGCCGCGTCGTCGTCCCGCAGGGTCTTGTAATGCTCGGCCGCTTCGGCGCGCCGCCCCGCCAAGTGACACGCGCGCGCCAGCAGGTATCGGGCCTCAGGGCCGAACTCCTGGCGGAAGGGGGCCAGTTTGCCCAGCGAATTCGCGGCCGCTTGGTAGTCCTTGCGCGCCAGGTGCGCATAGCCGTGCTGGTACAAGACCGTCTCCGCAAGGGGACTTTTCTCCAGGGCCTTTTCTGCCAGCATGCCCTTGCTTAGTTCGGCCGCTTCCTTGTATTTCTCCGAGTGCAGCAGCGCCGCGCACTGTTCGCAGCGGGCGCGAATGAGCCAGTCCGCGGCCGCCTGTTCGGTCCCCGCCTCGGCCGATGCTCTCTTGACGCGCGTCGCGAAGGCGTCGCCGGCGGCGGCCAGGTGCCGCGCCGCCTCCTCGAATTGCCGGGCGGCCGCCTGGCGCAGGTTGTTCGCATCCCGCGGCCTGGCCTCGGCCTGGCGCAGCGACTGTTCGCCCTGGGCGCGCTCCGCGCTGCCCAGGTAGAACAGCGCAAACGGCCGCTCGGCAAAATCCTGCCGGCCAATCACCTGCTGCAAGGTGCTGATGGCCGTCGCATAGTCCTTCTTCGGCGACTCCATCAGAGTCACCGCCAGACCATAATGGGCCGCAGGCGTCTCACGGTGCCCGGCGTACAGCTTCAGGAACTCGCGGAACCGATCGGCGGCGAACGAGTACTTGCCCTCGTTGTGGGCGCGGCGCGCGCTCTCGAGCAGGGCCATGGCGGCCGCGTCCGGCCCCAACTGTTGGCCCGGAGAAGGCGCCGCTAGCGTAGCCAGTACAGAGAACACGCCCGACAGCAACAAGGCCCACGTGACGCCGACGCCGGTCGCTCTCATTCTTGCCTCCACCTCGACGTATTTGCCCAGCTTGCAGAGTCCGGGGACTGGTCCCTTTTTCGGCCAATCGACGTGACTTCCAGGCGACACGTCGTCCGAAAACAGCGAATTCTCCCTTCGCCCCAGGTGTGAAAGCCACTCCGCGTCCGGGCGAGAAAACGCGGAATGTTGGCAGGGTAAAATGCCGCAGTCCCCTCCGCAACGCGGGTGGATGCCTGCGATCGTTCTTATTGTAATTGTCCGCCACCACTTGTGCAACTTGCTCGACGAGTTGTTTCCCAAAGAACACGAAGCGAGGAACAAGTCGGGAATAGCGCCGCTCAGAGGCTGCCCGGAAAGGTCGAAACTGGCCCTCTACCCCACTTGGGAGGGGAGCTGCTCGAACGGCCGTTCAGGGCTTCTTGACCTTCGGCACGAGGACGACCGTGACCGCCGTGCCTTTGGGCGGCAGTCGCTCGGTGAACGCCTCGAAAAGCCGGCCTTCCATCGTGGAGTCGCTGCGGATCGGCAGGTCGAGCGTCGCGGTCGGGACGTTCGCCACGGAGATGAAGTCGCCGCGGTCGGCCTCGTAAACCCGTTTGCCGCCGTCGGTCGTCGAGAAGACACTGCCGGCGAAGACCCAGTTGGCATCCAAAACCTTTTTCGTCTTCTCGTTTCGGATCCATTCTTGGGCGCGGGCGTGCCGGACTTTGCCTTCCTTGTCTTTCCAGCGAACCTCGATCTCCACCTCGCTTCCAGACGCGGGCTCGAACTTGGGGAGTCGCTGCACCGGCCGGCCCGGCAGCGCCCCCAGGGCGAGCAGGCCGGCGTGGATGAAGCTGGGCCTCACGTCCGTGGTCAGGACCGACTCGTACTCTCGGCCGCGCATCACAACGAAGAACTCCAGTTCGTAGCTTGCCCGGCACACCTCGGCCAGGAACACCACACGCTTCTGCTTGACATCGAGCCAGACGGGCTGCAGGGGGTGCAACCGCTTGAGCTCCACGGCGTTGTCCACCAGCGGCGGCCCCGGATCGGGCAACTTCGGCGAGGGCTCCTTGTCTGCGGTGGATGGGGCCGGCTCCTTCGGAGGCGCCGTCTTGCCCGGCTCTGCCGCCGACACGCCGTGGGACACGGCGAACACCAAGAGAATCGCTCCGACGCTGCATCTCGCTCGTGACATGCTCGATGCCCCTTGATCTGCTATTCCCCATTTCGACCCTGCTCGGATACGTTCCAAGCAGCAACAGTTTCCCCATGTTATCAAGAAAGTACCCGACCGTCCAGATGGCGCGCCAATGTCTCGCTCCGGAATGGAGTCCCTCAGGCGTTTGTGATGCTCCGCAACTCGCGGGCGGAGGTCAAGGAGTCAGTTCCAAAAATCGTTCCTTTGATGGGCGTCCCACCGGAGACTATAATGGAGTTTGCTCCCCTGAAGAAGCAGCAACAACCAGTACACGTGAGAGGGTATCCCATGAACACACGCACGTATCTTCCAGCCGCGCTGGCGGTCATCGTCTCGTTGTCGGTGCGGCAGGCATCGACCGCGGAGCCCATTCGCGCCCTGCCCGACAAGATTCCGTGCGCCGCTCCCGACAAGCAGGATTTTCAGATTCCCGACCGGATACATCTGACCGGCTGGGTCGGCACGCGCCTCGCCGGGAACGAGGACCAGTGCCTGAAGTTCAAACCTGAAGGCTTGCTCGCCGCCTATCACAGATCCGGTCCTCTGGCGTTCTATGCGGACGGCATCGGCGAGTTGAGCGGCAAGTGGATCCACGCCGGCACGCTCGTGTGGGCCAGAACCGGCGACCCGGCCCTGCGCAAGAAGCTCGATACATTTGTCGCCGAGTTGTGCAAGTGTCAGCGGGATGACGGTTATCTCGGCGGCGAAGTGAAACCCTGGACAAGTCCCTGGGGTGTTTGGTCGATCAAGTATAACCTGATCGGCTTGCTGACTTACATCCAGTACACCGGGAATCGCGATCCGTTGCCGACCTGCCTCCGGATGGCCGACTCACTGTGCAAGACCTTTGGCGATGAGACCGGCAAACGCTCCATTACCTCGGTTGGTTATTGCGGCGGCATGTCTTCTGTCAGCGTGCTGGAGCCGATGGTGCTGCTCTACCGCTTTACCGGCGAACCCCGGTATTTGGATTTCTGCAAGCACGAGCAGCGCGCCTGGGTGGACCCTAACATCGCCAGTCTCCTCAAGAACAAGCGTATTGAGGACGGCACCAAGGCCTATGAATATCTCGCCTGCTTGAACGGCGCGCTGGAATATTACCGCACCGTCGGCGGCGACCGGCACATTCTGGACGCCTGCCTGATCGCCTGGCAGGACATCGTGGACAAGAAGCTCTACGTCACGGGCGGTTCGAGTTATTTTGAGTTGTTTCATGGAGATTTCTTTCTGCCGAACGGCGGACCCGCCGCCGAGACGTGCGTCACGGTCACCTGGCTCCAGTTCAACGCCCAGTTGTTGCGGCTGACGGGAGAGGCGCGGTTCGCGGAGCAGCTCGAACGCACGGTATTGAATCATTTGCTAGGAGCGCAGCGCCCCGATTGCGTTGCCTGGGATTATTTCACTCCGCTGGACGGACAGAAACCATACGATCGCCCGCAGATAACACCACCGACAATGGCAGCACACGGTCTCTTCTGGGATTGCTGTCGTGCCAGCGGTCCGCGCGGCGTGGCGCTGATCCCGACCTGGGCCATCACCACCGATGCCGAGGGCCCGGTCGTGAACCTCTATGATGCCGGCACGGCCCAACTTGCGCTCCGCGATGGCACGGCCGTTTCGCTCGCCGTCGAGACGCTCTACCCCGGGGATGGAAGGATTCAGATCGCCGTCAATCCCGCCGCTAAGAAGGCATTCGCCGTCAAACTGCGGATTCCCGCCTGGTGCCGCAGTGCGACCGCGCATGTCAACGGTGAACCGGTCAAAGTCACCCCCGGTTACACGGCGATCCAGCGTGCATGGAGTCCGGGCGACAAGATCGAGGTGGAGCTTCCCCTCGAAACGAAGGTCGTCATCGGCGATCACACCAACGTCGGCTACCTGGCCTTCCAATACGGCCCGTTCGTGCTGGCCGCCGAGGGAACGCCCGCGACGCGTCTGGCCGGCGCGATCGTTCCCAGTCGGGACGCGGTCGTTTTCCGAGAACCAGGACCTAAGACGGCACTGGAGTTCCACGTCAAGGTTGCTGATCGCGAGCTTCGACTGGTTCCATTCGCTGACGCCGGCGGCAGCGGCTGCGAATACAAAGTCTGGCTGCCGGTGGCGAGCGGCAGTCTGCTGCGGGGCGGTACGGAAAGCCGGTCGCGTCCGGGCATCGTGACCGGTTCCATCATCGACGACGACCCCGATACCTTCGTCAACACGCGCGATATCAGCTATAAGACTTCGGCCAAGGAAGACTGGTTCGCCGTCACCCTTGACAAGCCCGTTGCGATCCGCCGCGTGGTGTTCCGGCACGGGCGGTGTGACGGCCAGGCAGGCGGCTGGTTCACCGGCAGCAAGCCCAAGGTGCAGGTGCAGCGCGAGAAAGACGCCGCTTGGGAAACGATCGGTGAGTTGAGCGACTACCCCGTGACGAATTGGCGTTCCCTCATACCCGGCCAGCCCTTTACGCTGCGGCTCGCCGAACCGGTCAAGGTCCTGGCCGTGCGCGTCATCGGCACGCCCGGCGAGCGGCGCAGACCGGAAAGAGGGTACTCGTCGTGCGCCGAACTGCAGGCGTTCGGAGAGTAAACGCTACTACATGGCCATCGAGCTGGACGAGGACTACGTCGAGGCCCGCGCGAACCTCGGCTGCGTACTGGCCGAGACGGGCCAGCGGGAGTTGGCCGTGGCGGCCTTCGAGGGCGCGCTGGGCCACCACGGCGGCTAG
>JBEKCP010000198.1:0-9254 GCA_050014815.1 Thermoguttaceae bacterium
CGCGCCCGCAATTCGTCAAATCGGGCGACGTACTGCTCGTGGACGGCGGCCAGATGTTGGCGGACGGCATCGATCTGGTCGGGGTTGGCAAGAATCAACTCCACGACGTCGCCGTCATCGCGGGCGCGGCCGGCTGCCAACTTGAGTTCGACGAGGCCGGCCAACTCGATGTACTTCAGTGGCCCCGCGCGACCGCCCAGGCGGCCCGGATGCGGAATCTCGGTCGGCGCCGGCTGCGCGGAGGTGCCGGGCGTGGCGCCTTCCGGCAGCAAATCGACCTGGATGTCCGATTCCTTGTGCCACAGCCTGGGCCACATGCCCGCGCCTCGCGGAACCACCTCAAAACCACTCGCGGCCGCCGCACGCAGCAACTCGTCGACGAGGGCGGCGGGAACGACAATGTCAACGTCCTGAGTCAGCCGCCCGAGATAGCCGTGCCGCCACACGGCCCAGCCGCCCGCGACCACCGCCACGCCTTGGACGGCTGCCAAAAGCCGGTCGACTGCGCGGACCACGCGGCCATAGCGGCCGGGCAAGTCCTGGGGTTCCAACATGTGGTCCCTCCCGGCCTGCAGAAGGTCCGCCACTTCCAGTTGCTCGGCGAGAAACTGCGCTGTAACAGTGGAAGCCATTGGGCCGCCCTCCGTCCCGTGACAGCCCTTTAGCGGGCGGGCTTGCCCGCTGTTGGAGATTTCGCGCCCGCTGCGTCACTCCGGCGGGCAAGCCCGCCCGCTAAACGGTCAAGCGCCGCGCGGCGGCATCAGTACATGTCCTCGCCGCCGGGGGCGGGCGGGGCCTTGTCTTCCTTGGGCTTCTCGGCCACCAGGGCGTCGCTGGTCAACAGGAGGGTGGCTACGCTGGCGGCGTTTTGCAGCGCGGTGCGGGCCACCTTGGTCGGGTCGATCACGCCGGCCTTGACCAGGTCCTCGTAGACCTCCGTTGCGGCGTTGTAGCCGAAGGCGCCCTTGCCCTCGGCCACCTTCTCGCAGACGATGCCGCCGTCCTGGCCGGCGTTGTCGGCGATCTGGGTCAAGGGGGCGCGGCAGGCCCGGAGCACGATCTTGTACCCGACCTCTTCGTCGGGAGTGAGGCCGCTGGGCTTCACGGCGGCGGCAGCCCGCAACAGAGCGACCCCGCCGCCCGGCAAGATGCCCTCCTCGACGGCGGCGCGGGTGGCGTGCAGGGCGTCCTCGACGCGGGCCTTCTTCTCCTTCATCTCGCTCTCGGTGGCGGCCCCGACGTTGATCTTGGCGACGCCGCCGGCCAGCTTGGCCAGCCGCTCCTCGAGCTTCTCGCGGTCGTAGTCGCTCTTGGTGTTCTCGATCTCGCGGCGGAGCTGCTCGATGCGGCCCTTGATCTCGGCGCTCTTGCCGGCGCCCTCGATGATCGTCGTGTTGTCCTTGTCGATGATCACCTTCTTGGCCCGCCCGAGCTCGGCGAGCGTCATGTTCTCGAGCTTCCGCCCGAGGCTCTCGAACAGCGCCGTCCCTCCGGTCAGGATCGCGATGTCCTCGAGCATGGCCTTGCGGCGGTCGCCATAGCCGGGGGCCTTCACGGCACAGCACTTGATCGTGCCGCGCAAGCGATTGATCACCAGAGTGGCCAGCGCCTCGCCGTCGACGTCCTCGGCCACCAGCAGGAGCGTATGGCCGGCGTTGACGACCTTCTCCAGCACCGGCACCAACTCCTTGATGCCGGAGAGCTTCTTCTCCTGGATCAGGATATAGGGGTCCTCCAGGACGCACTCCATTTTCTGCGGGTCGGTGACGAAGTAGGGGGAGAGGTAGCCGCGGTCGAACTGCATGCCTTCGACCCACTCAACCTCGGTGGCGAGGCTCTTGCCCTCGTCCACGGTGATGACGCCGTCTTTGCCGACCTTCTCCATGGCGTCGGCCAGGAGCTTGCCGATCTCGGCGTCGTTGTTGGCGGCGATGGTGCCGACCTGGGCAATCTCTTCCTTCTTGTTCCTGACGGAGATCGACATGCTCTTGAGCTTGTCGATGACGTCGGCGACCCCCCGCTCGATGCCCGACTTGAGCATGACCGGGTTGACGCCCGAGACCACGGCCCGCAAGCCTTCATGGAAGATCGCCTCGGCGAGGATGGTGGCGGTAGTGGTGCCGTCGCCGGCCTTTTCACTGGTCTTGGAGGCGACCTCGCGGACCATGCGGGCGCCGATGTTCTCGTAGACGTCCTCCAGGTCGATTTCCTTGGCGACGGTCACGCCGTCCTTGGTGACGGTGGGCGTGCCGAAGCTCTTCTGGAGGATGACGTTGCGCCCGCGGGGGCCCAGCGTGACGCGGACGGCCTGGGTCAACTTCGAGACGCCCCGCCGGAGGGCGTCGCGGGCTTCCTGGTCGAAAGCAATCATTTTCGCCATGGGTGGTTTTCTCCTTCAATTACCTAACGGCGGGCAGACTCGGCGGAGAGCACGCCCGCCAGGAATGGACTGGTGCGTTCCCCTATCCGATCACGGCCAGAATGTCTTCTTCGCGCATCAGCAGCAAGTCGCGGTCGCCGAGCTTGAACTGCTCCCCCCCATAGGAGGTGAACAACACGCGGTCGCCGACCTTCACCTGAAGCGGCGTCCGCTTGCCGTCCTTGGTCAGCCGGCCCTCGCCGACGCTGATCACCTTGCCGCGAGTCGGCTTGTCTTTGGCCGTGTCGGGCAACACGATGCCACCGGCCGTCTTCGTCTCAGCCTCTTCCCGCTCGATCACAACACGGTCGCCCAGCGGCTGGAGTCGGATCTTCTCCCCGGCGGATCGGGTCTCTTTCGTCTGCTGCTTTTTCGCCATACGTCGCCTCCAAAACTCCTATCACGGGTACGGGGGGCTGTCAAAGAACAAGTCGAGACATACGCTGCCATTTCTGCGCAAGCCAGCGCTAGTGCGAGGTAGGAAAGCAATCCGCGCGCCAAAGGATGATCCGTACGGGCAAGTCGCTGGTGTGTAACAGGTTAGGGAACCGATAGTCTCGGGGGCCATCCCCCGTGGCCGCCAAGCCTGACAGGAAACCGGGATTCAACGGCTCGAAGGGCTGCCATTTTGACAGCCGTAGCCGCGGAAGCATATCCGCGGATATTCATCCGCGGCTACTGCCCCCCTTATTCCCCCACCACCTGGGCAATTCGCTCCCGCGTGACGGGCCGAATAATCCCGCGGTCGCAAATCAGCGCCGTGATCAACTCGGCCGGCGTAACGTCGAAGGCCGGATTGTAGACCTTGATCCCCTCCGGGGCGGTCTGCCGCCCGAAGCCGTGGGTGATCTCCCGGGGGTCCCGCTGCTCGATCGGAATCTCCCGCCCGCTGGCGATCGATAGGTCGAAGGTGCTCCGGGGGGCGGCCACGTAGAAGGGGATTTTGTGGGCCGCCGCCAGCACGGCCAGCCCGTAGGTGCCGATCTTGTTGGCCGTGTCGCCGTTGGCCGCGATACGGTCGGCGCCGGTCACGACGGCCTGGACGCGGCCTTCCCGCATCACCTGGGCGGCCATCGAGTCGCACAACAGTGTCACGTCGAGGCCCCGCTGGTGGAGTTCCCAAGCGGTGAGCCGGGCGCCCTGCAAGAGCGGCCGGGTTTCGTCGGCGTAGATGTGGAGTTGCTTGCCCGACTCGGCCGCGGCGAAGAACACGGCCAGCGCGGTGCCGTAATCGGCCGTGGCCAGCCCGCCCGCGTTGCAGTGCGTCAGCACGCCCTGGCCGTCGGCCAGGAGCTCGGCCCCATGGCGGCCGATGGCGCGGCACATCTGGCGGTCCTCCTCGTGGATGGCCCGGGCCTCTTCCAGGAGGGCACCGGCGATCTGGTCGGTAGGCCGGCCGCGTAGCGACTGGGCCTTCCGCTTCATGCGATCCAGGGCCCAGAAGAGGTTGACGGCCGTGGGCCGGCTGGCGGCCAGGCGCCCCGCGGCTTCGTCCAGCGTATGGAAGAAGGCGGTCTCGTCGCACCCGGCGATGGCCTGTACGCCCAGGCAGACGCCGTAGGCCGCGGCGATGCCGATGGCCGGCGCCCCGCGGACCCGCAGCACGCGGATCGCCTCTGCTACTGCCTCGGCGGTTCGGCAGTCGATTTCGGTGAACTCCAGGGGCAAGAGGGTCTGGTCGATCAAGCGGAGGCAGCCGTCGACGCCGCCGATCCAGTGGAGGGTCTCGATGGTCTTCATGAGGCCGGGCGGTGCAGCTTGGACTGGAGGGCAGCGTCTTTCTTGCGGACCTTCTTGACGAGCCCCCGCTTGAATGCCTGCAGCCGCCTCTGCAACGCGGGGTTGGTCAGGGCGAGGATCTGGGCAGCCAGGAGGCCGGCGTTTCGCGGGCCCCCGCTGTTAATGCCCATGGTGGCGACCGGCACGTCGCCGGGCATCTGCATGACCGACAGCAGCGAGTCCAGCCCGCGCCTAAGCGCAGTTGGCACCGGAATGCCGATCACCGGCAGGGTGGTGTGCGAGGCGACGACGCCGGCCAGGTGGGCCGCCCCGCCGGCTGCCGCGATCAGCACCCGCAGCTTTCGCCTTATCGCCGTCCTGGCATATTCGCGGACCAACTCCGGCGTGCGGTGGGCGCTCATGACATGCACTTCGTAGGGAATGTCGAATTCGTCTAAAGCAGCCGCCGCCCCCTGGATCGTTGGCCAATCGCTATCGCTGCCCATGAGAATGCCGACCAGGGGTGTCATGGGAAGGGATTGGGGATTAGGGATTAGGGATTGGAAAAAGCCCCGCGACTGCGTCGCGGGGATCGATTGCGTCGCGGGGGCCGGCGGCGCTTCCGCTTGCAGCTTCGCACATCCTCACCGCTCAAACCTGGAGTTGTACGCCATTTGGAACGTTTCTGCAACCGCCCGGTTGGTGATTTCACCCCGGTCGATATTGACCGCCCGGCTGATGGGCGGCAGCGCCCGGGCCGCCTCCGCAAGGCCGCGGTTGGCAATCTGAAGGGCCCAAGGGAGGGTCACGTTGCACAAGGCGAAGGTGCTGGTGCGGCCGACCGCGCCGGGCATGTTCGTCACGCAGTAGTGGACCACGTCGTCCACGATAAACGTCGGATTGCTGTGCGTCGTGGGCCGGCTGGTGGCCGCGCAGCCCCCCTGATCAATGGCCACGTCGATGATCACGCTGCCGGGCTTCATCAGCCGCAGGTCTTCCCGCTCGATCAAGAGCGGGGCCTTGGCCCCGGGCACCAGCACCGAGCCGATCACCAGGTCGGCGCGGCGGAGTTGCTCGCGGACCGTGTGGCGGTCGCTGAACAAGACGGTGACATTGGCCGGCATGATGTCGTCGAGGTAGCGGAGCCGGTCCATGTTGACGTCCAACAGGCCGATATTCGCGCGGAAGCCGGCGGCGATCTTGGCGGCATTGGCGCCGACCACGCCGCCGCCGAGGATGGTGATGTGGGCAGGCTCGACGCCGGGCACCCCGCCCAGCAGGATTCCGCGGCCCATCTGCGGCCGCTCCAGGTACTTCGCCCCCTCCTGGATGCTCATGCGGCCGGCAACCTCGCTCATGGGGGTCAGTAGCGGCAGCCGCCCGCGGTCATCGCGGAGCGTCTCGTAGGCCACCGCGGTACACCCGCTCGCCAGGAGGTCCTCCGTGAGCTGCCGGTCGGCTGCCAGGTGGAAGTAGGCGAAGACGATCTGCCCGCGGCGCAAGAGCGGCCGCTCAGCTACCTGCGGCTCCTTGACCTTGACGATCATCTCGGCCCGGGCGTAAAGCTCCTGGGGCGAGGCGGCCAGCTCGACCCCATGCTGGAGGTAGTCTTGGTCGGCCAGGCCGGACCCCTGCCCGGCCCCCGACTCGACCAGGACCTGGTGGCCGGCCCGGGTAAGCTCCTCGGCCCCGACGGGGAGCAGCCCGACGCGGTACTCGTCGCGTTTCGTTTCCTTTGGGACGCCGATGATCATGTCAGCTTTGCGTCGATCTCATCTCGCTGGTCGGTTTGTGCGCGGCGACGGAGGTAGAGCTTGATCGGGACTTCGGAGAACTTGAGCTTCTCGCGGAAGACCCCCAGCAGGTACCGCTGATAGGACTGCCCGACGGCCTTCGGGTCGTTGCAGAAGAGCACGAGGGTGGGCGGCTGCTCGGCCACCTGGGCGGCATAGTAGATCTTCGGCTTGCGGCTCTGATGGGTGGGCGGGGCGTTGTGCTCGACCGCCGCCCGCAGCAGCTTGTTGAGCTGCGGCGTCGGGATCCGCTCCCGCGACTGCTTGAAGAGCATCTGGGCGTGATTGAGCATGGCCTTCACGTTCTTGCCCGTCTGGCCCGTGATGAACGCGATCGGCACGTACCACATCGTGCGGAAGGTGTCGCGAAGATACGCGACCCACTTGTCCGTCGGCATGCTGTCGGACACCAGGTCCCACTTGTTCACGACGAAGATGCACGGTTTGTACTGCTGGGCGACGTATTCGCAGAGCTGCTTGTCCACCTTGCTGAGCCGCTCGGAGGCGTCGAAGAACAGCAGCACAACGTCCGCCCGCCGGATCGCCCGCTGCGCCCGGTGGGTACTGTAGAAGTCGATGTCGGTCGATACGCTCTTGCTGCGGCGGAAGCCCGGCGTGTCGATGGCCACCAGCGGCTTGCCGTCCAGCTCGAAACGGACGTCGATGCTGTCGCGGGTGGTACCGGGCACCTCGCTGACGATCATCCGCTCCGCCTGGGCCAGCGTATTGATCAGCGTGCTCTTGCCGACGTTCCGGCGGCCGACAATCGCCACCTTCATCACCGGCTCTTCGGGCGGCGGCGGCTCGACCTCGACGGCCGGCAGCCGCTCGAGGATCGCCTCAATCAACTCGCTCTTGCCCCGGTTCTCCAGCACGCTCCCATGGATCACCTTCCGGCCCAACTGGTAGAACTCGTCCGCCTGGCTGTCCAACTTGGGGTGGTCGGTCTTGTTGGCCAGGCACAGCACCGGCACGCTGACGTAGCGAAGCCGCTTGGCCACCTCCTGGTCCAAGGGGGTGATACCCTCCCGGGTGTCCACCACGAAGAGGATGAGGGCCGCCGACTCGATGGCCACCTGGATCTGCTCCTCGATGGATTCGGTCAGGTTGTCGACGTCCTGGATGCCCATGCCGCCGGTGTCGACCAGCTCCACGAAGCGCTCGCTGAACTGGACGAGTTGGGTCAGGCGGTCGCGCGTCACGCCCGCCGTCGGATCGACGATGGCGATCCGGCGTCCCGCAAGCCAGTTCAGCACGCTCGACTTGCCCACGTTGGGCCGGCCGACGATGGCAACCTGAGGTACCCCCATCCCTACATCATAGTTACCGCCGCCCCGGCCCGCCAGACCTGCCGGGGGGCGCCTGGACGGCCGCGAAAGATTCCGGCTATACTGGGGGCTTGCCAGTAGGTCCTGCCTGCCGGGCAGGACCCCGACTGTCCCGCTCGGCAAGCGGGACCTACTTGACCTTCTGGCAAGTCGTTGAAAAGGGATGCGATGCCGGCGGATCAGACTCCGGGCCGACGGGCCGTTCGCGCAGTGGTGCAGAGGCTCCAGGCCCTCGAGGCCGCCGGCGTGACGCACCTCCGGAAGGTGAATCGAGCGGGTGCCACTGCTGGCCGGGTACCCTCCGGGTGCAGCAGTGCTGCGAACACGGTTGGGCAAGCCAACCGTGGCACCCGTCATTTCAAGCCGGTCGGGGCGCCAGCGGTAGGGCCCACCCCGCACCCTGAATCTCCCGCGGCCGAGCCTGCCGACCCCCGGGCGGCGTTGGCCGAGGTCGCCCGGCGGGTCGCCGCCTGTACCCGCTGTGCCGAACTGGTCCGCAACCGGACGCAGACGGTCTTCGGCACCGGCAATCCCCGTGCACGGCTGGTCTTCATCGGCGAGGCCCCGGGGGCCGACGAAGACCGCCTCGGCGAGCCCTTTGTGGGCCGGGCCGGCCAACTCCTGACCGACATCATCGTCAAGGGGATGAAGCTCCGCCGCCAGGACGTTTACATCATGAATATCCTCCGGTGCCGGCCGCCGGGCAACCGCACGCCGTTGCCGGTCGAGGCCGCCGCCTGCCGCGAGTACCTCGACGCCCAACTGGCAATCATCCAGCCCGAGTTCATCTGCTGCCTCGGGGCCTGCGCCGCGGGGAACCTGCTCCAAACCGAATCGCCCATCGGCCACCTTCGCGGACGCATCCACGACTTTCACGGCATCAAGGTCCTTTGCACCTACCATCCCGCCTACCTCTTGCGCAACCCGGCCGCCAAGCGGCAGGTCTGGGATGACATCCAGATCCTCATGGCCGAAATGGGCCTGAGCGGCTGAGGGATTTTGGATTTGGGACCAAAGCCGCTTGCGGCTTCGCACTCCCCCGGGCGGAAACGTCCATGTACGAAACCTTCGAGCACACGGCCGACGTTGGGCTGCGGATCCGGGCGGCGACGCTCGACGATCTGTTCGCCGACGCCGCCCTCGGCATGTTTTCCATCATGGTCGAGAACCTCGATGAGGTCCGTCCGAGCCAACCGCTGGCGATTTCGCTGGCCGAGGACCAGCCCGATGCACTGTTGCGGCTCTGGCTGGCGGAACTGCTCTATACCTTTCACGTCCGGCGGATGGTCTTCTCCCGGTTCGAGGTCGCGGTCCGGTCCGGCGGCCTGACCGCCACGGCCTGGGGCGAGCCGATTGATCCCGCCCGGCACCAGTTGGACGTTGAGATCAAGGCGGTCACGTGGCACGGCCTGAAGCTGGATCGCCAACCGGACGGCTGGCTGGCCGAGGTGATCGTGGATATCTAAGCCACCACTCACGAACCCCCCGATAAGGTAATCCTGGCCGGTACTTCGATCAACCGCTTACCAGATTGTTGACAAGGTCGCGGCCTCTGGTTATTGTGGTTCTAGGTTGCAACCCATTCACAGAAACCCGTTCACGGGGGCAGCGTTGTATGAGTCTCCCCTGGGCCTCACGGTTGGCAGCCGCTCTCGGCCTTTGTGCGCTTTTCCTCACAGCGGCCCGCGCGGGGACTTACTATTGGGATGCCAACGGCACCGTGTCTGGCGCAGGCGCCGCGCCGAGCGGCACGTGGACAACAGGCGGGACGACTTGGACCATTGATCCCAGCGGAAGCAGCCCCATGGCGGGCTACACCACCACCGCCTCCGACGACCTCTATTTTGTGGCGGGGCCCAGCGGCACGAGCGGTGCCGGGGCCTACACCGTGACCGTCAACGGTACGGTCAGCGCCGACAGCCTCAACTTTCAAGCCTCTGGTGCCACCGCGATTTCGGGCGGGACGCTGCTCAATCTTTATGCCGGCGGCATCGA
>JBEKCP010000199.1:0-17441 GCA_050014815.1 Thermoguttaceae bacterium
TCAGCGACCCCAAGGGCCGCTTCGAGCCGAAGCGGATCGGCATTATCCGCGCCCATCTCGAAGAGGACGCCGGCAAGAGCATGCACGACGAGGTGGCGGGCAAGGCGGATAGCCGCATCGACCTGAACCGGGCGGGCACGCCGCTTCTGGAGATCGTCAGCCAGCCCGACCTCCGCTCCCCCGCCGAGGCCAAAGCCTACCTCACCGAGCTCAAGCTGCTCTTGAATTACCTCGGCGTCTCCGATTGCAACATGCAGGAGGGAAGCCTCCGGGTGGACGCCAATATCAACCTCCACATCGACACCCCGCAGGGCCGCGCGGCCACGCCGATCGTCGAGGTCAAGAACATGAACAGCTTCCGGGCCGTCGAGCGGGCAATGGAATACGAGGCCCAGCGGCAGTTCGAGGTCTGGCAGGAGACGGGCCGCAGGCTCGGCGACGTGCCCAAGGCCACCCACGGCTGGGACGAGGCCTCCGAGAAGACCTATCTCCAGCGGGCCAAGGAGGAATCGAGCGATTATCGCTACTTCCCCGAGCCGGACCTGGTGCCCGTCGCCGTCACCCAGGCCGAGATCGAGGCGGCCCGCTCATCGTTGGGCGAGCTGCCCGCCGCCTTGCGGACCCGGCTTGTGTCGAGCTACGGCATCACGTCCTATGACGCCGACGTGCTGGTGAATCAGGGCCGGGATCTGGTGGACTACTACGTCGAGGTGGCCGAGGGGCTCCACGACGGCAAGCTGGCCAGCAATTGGATCCAGCAGGACGTGTTGCGGATGCTCCACGAGCAGCGGCTTTCGATCGGGCAGTTCCCGGTCCGACCCGCCGCCCTGGCCGAATTGATCGAGACGGTCCGGGCCGGCCGGCTCACGACCGGCCGTGGCCGCGAGGTGCTCGCCCGCATGGCTGCCAATAGCCAATCCCTGGAAGCTGCCATGCAGGCCCTCGGGATCGAGTCGGTCGGCCAGTCCGACCTGGAAAGTCTCTGCCGCGAGCTCTTAGCGGCCAATCCCAAAATTGTCGCCGAGGTGAAAGACGGCAAGCTCAAGGGCCTCGGCTCGCTCATCGGGATGGCCAAGAAGAAGAACCCCAACGTCAACCCGAACCAGGTGCGGGAAGCGTGCGTTAGGTTGATCGAGAAAGGCGGCGGGGCTTGAACTATGATGGTACGTTTGCATCCCCATGCCCAGGCGCGGCTCGTGGAGCGAGGTGCGACGGAGCAGGAAGTCGTCTCCACGGTTCAGGGGGGCGAGCAGTTTCCCGCGAAATTCGGGCGGACCGGTTTTCGTCGAAACTTCCCGTTCGCTGGGACATGGCGGGGGCGGTGGTTCAGGACCAAGCAAATCGAAGCCTACGCGGTTCAAGATCAGGGTTGGCTTGTTATTACCGTTATTGTAAAATACTTCTGAAGGGGGAGCGGCGATGAAATTGACCTACGATCCGCGTTACAACGTCGCATACCTCCGGTTCTATGAAAAGGCTGGGCAAGTGGAAACCATCCAGCTCACCGACGCAATCAACATTGACATTGCCCCGGATGGCACCGTTTACGGAATTGAATTGCTCAACGCCAACGAGCAATTGCGCGGCGAAGACAAGGGGAATCTCGTGCTCGTGAATGAGGCCAGCGGCGACCGCTGCGAGATCCCACTGAACCGGTGAGTTCTACAGCTCGATAGGGGCCGAACGAAGATGGACACCTCCGTTTGCAGAATTCTCCCTCCCTGGTTGCGATGGAAGCCGCTTGCCCCCTTGACTTTTCCGGATTCAATACATACACTGTACATATGCGAGCCCATTACGATTTTTCGAGAATGAAAGGGCGCAAGAACCCGTATGCGAGGTTATTGAAGGAGCCCATCACGATCCGGCTGGATCGCGATACGGTCGCCTACTTCAAGCGGCTGGCCGCCAAGACCGGCCTCCCGTACCAGAACCTCATTAACCTGTACCTGCGGGATTGCGCGCTTCGACGCCGCGAACTGTCGCTGGACTGGAAGCCGTGACGACGACCATGTCCATCATCACTCTCACGACCGATTTCGGCACGGGCAGCCCGTACGTGGCCGCGATGAAAGGGGTCATCCTCACGATCAATCCGG
This sequence comes from Thermoguttaceae bacterium, assembly GCA_050014815.1. Classification (GTDB taxonomy): domain Bacteria; phylum Planctomycetota; class Planctomycetia; order Pirellulales; family Thermoguttaceae; genus JBEKCP01. Next base: position 2,100 of record JBEKCP010000199.1, read on the forward strand.
CCGTCACGCTCGTCGACATTACGCACGACGTGCCGGCCCAGGACGTCCACCAGGGGGCCCTCGTCCTGGAGAACACGACGGCCTGGTTTCCCGACGACACGATCCACGTTGCGGTAGTGGACCCGGGCGTGGGAACCGAGCGGGAAATCGTTTATGCGCGGATCGGCAAGCAGCAGTACGTCGCTCCCGACAATGGCCTGCTGAGCCGCCTGCTGGCGAAGACTCCGCCCACGGAAATCCGCCGCCTGGCCAATCCGGCGTACTGGCTTCAGCCGGTGTCGGCGACGTTTCACGGGCGGGACATCATGGCCCCGGTCGCCGCCCGGCTGAGCCTGGGACTGGACCCGCGGGAGCTCGGGCCGCCGCCGAGCCAGATCGCCTGGTGCGAGTGGCCCGAGGCCGAGGTCCTCCAGGACAAGATCCGCGGCCAGGTTGTCGAGATCGACTCTTTCGGCAACCTGATCACGAACATTGCGGCCGAGCTGTTCGCCCGCCGGCCGACCGACACCCGCGTGTGCGTGGTCTGCAGCATCTACGAGACCTTCGGCATCTACCGCACTTACGGCTCGCAGGCGGCGGGCACGCTGGTGGCGCTCGTGGGTTCCAGCGGGCGGCTGGAGTTGGCCCTGGTGGGCGACAACGCCGCCGCGCGGCTCGGCGTCGCCGTGGGAACGCTCGTCGTCGTCGCCTGGGAGTGAGAGGAAGGCGGAAGGATGAAGGATGAAGGAGGAAGGATGAAGGAGGAGGAACGCGAAGCTGCAATGTCCGTTGTCCGTGGTCAGTTGCAACGGACAACGGACAACTGACCACTGACAACTGGCGAATCCGCAATCCCCAATCCCTTCCCCACCTATGCCCGCCCCCACCCACGATCAACTCCGCGACTGGGACCGCACGCTCGTCTGGCACGCCTTCACCCAGATGGCCGAATACGAGCCGCTGATCATCGAGCGCGCCGAGGGCTGCACGCTCATCGACATCGACGGAAACCGCTACCTCGACGCCACGAGCAGCCTCTGGTGCAACCTCCACGGGCACCGCCACCCGCGGATCGACACGGCCATCCGCCGGCAACTCGGCCAGGTGGCCCACGTCACGTCGCTGGGATGCTCCAATCCGACCACGATCCTGCTGGCCAGGCGGCTCGTGGACCTGGCGCCGCCGGGCCTCGGGCACGTGTTCTTCTCCGATGACGGGGCCACGGCCGTCGAAGTGGCCCTGAAGATGGCGTTCCAGTACTGGCGGCAGCGGAAGCAGCCCCGGCCCGAGAAGACCTGCTTCCTGGCCCTCGGCGAGGCCTACCATGGCGACACGCTGGGCGGCGTGAGCGTCGGCGGCGTCGAGCGGTTCCATGCGATGTTCCGGCCGCTGTTGTTCGAGACGCTTCGTGCGCCGGCCCCGGACATGTACCGCGGGCCCGCCCACGGGGCACCCGCTTGCGGGTCACCGGAGCAATGGCCCGATTACTACCTGGCCCAGGTCGACCGTGTCCTTGCCGAGCACCATGGCCGGATTGCCGCCATGGTGATCGAGCCGCTCCTTCAGGCGGCGGCCGGGATGATCGTACACCCGCGGGGCTATCTCCGCGGCGTCCGCGAGCTTACGCGGAAGTACGACGTCCTCCTGATCGCCGACGAGGTGGCGGTCGGCTTCGGGCGGACCGGACGCATGTTCGCCTGCCAGCACGAGGACGTGTCGCCCGACTTCCTCTGCCTGGCCAAGGGCCTGACCGGCGGGTACTTGCCGATGGCCGCCACGCTGACGACCGGCGAGGTCTGGCAGGCGTTCCTGGGCGAGTACGCCCAGAGCAAGACGTTTTTTCACGGGCACACCTACGGGGGCAATCCGCTGGGGGCGGCCGCGGCCCTGGCCACGCTCGAAATCTTCGACGAGGAGCGGACCCTCGAACGCCTGCCGGAGAAGATCGCCCGGCTCGGCCGGCACCTGGCCCGGATCGCCGAGTTGCCGCACGTGGGCAATGTCCGCCAGTGCGGGCTGATCGGCGCCGTCGAGCTGGTCCGAAACCGCGCCGCCAAGGAGCCCTATCCCTGGGCCGAACAATGGGGTACGCGCGTCTGTCGTCGGGCGCTGGCCGAGGGCGTCCTACTCAGACCGCTGGGCAACGTGATCGTCATCCTGCCGCCGCTGGCCATCTCGCTCGACGAGATCGACCGCATCGCCCGGCGGTGAAGAAAACGCGGCCCCGCGTCGATTCCGAGAGTTGCCGGGCAAACTGCACGTCCTCCTTCGATTGCCACCAGCTCTGCAAGAGAAACGTGTTGATCGTGATCCCCTCGCGGCGGCACAGGAGCCCCTCGCGGATCGTCGCACGGGCGGTCCGCGGGTCGGGCGGATAGAGCAGGTAGAGCTCCGAGCCCTCGAAGTGGGCCGTCGGCAGCCCGTCGGTGATTAAAATAACCTGCCGGTTCGGCGTGTCCTGGCCCACGAGCAGTTGCCGGGCCAGTTGCAGTCCGTGCTGGATGTTGGTGAAGTGCGGCGGGATCTGCATCTCGCTCATCCGCTCGTCGCTCATGTCGGCCCGCAACCGCACCACCGAGTCGAAGAGCGTGACCGGCTTGGGCATCAGGTTGACGATCTCGCCCGACTGCCGCAGCTTGGCGAAGGTGAAGACCTCGATGAAGCGGAGCCAGTCGCCCGGGTACTCGCGGCGCAAGAGGCCGTCCAGCGCCAGGGCCATCCGCTTGACGTTCACGTAGAGGCCGTCGTGGCGCATCGAGCCGCTCATGTCCAGGAGCACGGCGGTGGCGCACTTGGGCGTGTTGCGGGTGCGGTGGACGACGATGTCGTCCGGGTGGAGCCGCATGGGCAGGCCCGGCCCGCGGCGGAGCATCGAGTTCACCAGCGAGGCGGTCATGTCCATGTTGGCCAGCGAGTCGCCGAACTCGTAGGGCCTGGTCTGCTGGAGCTCGACGGCCCCTTCGCCGACGACGGGTCCCTGGTGGCGGCCCGTCCGGCTCGGCAGGAGGCTGCTGAAGATCCGCTCCAGGAGCCGCCCCTGGAAGAGCCGGTAGGCCTTCGGCGTCAGGTGGTAGCCCCCGTCGCTGTGCTCCAGGCCCTGCTGATCGGCCAGGTCGCGGAGGTACTGCTCGATCATGCGGGCCAGGTTGCTGAGGTTCTCCAGGTCACCCTCCTCGGCGTATTGGGCCAGGGCCTCCATGTCGATGATGCCGATCCGGGCGGTTTTCGCGGCCTCTTCAAGCTGCTTCAGCAGCCGGTCGATCTCCTCCAACTCCTGCTTGATCGCAAGCGCCTTGGCGATCGTCATCGGCGTGCGGCCGGTGAACTCGTAGTTGGCCGCCAGCTCGTCAACCTGATACTTGTCGCCCAGCCGGTCGATCAAGTGGACCAGTTGCCGGGCGAATTGGTCTTGTTCGTCCTCGACATGGTACCAGAGCCGTTCGAGGTCGTAGAGCTGCTCCTCGTTGACCGCGTGCCGGAACCGGTCGGCCAAGGCGGCGGGCGGCCGCATCTTGCCGGCCAGGTCGTGGAACCGACGGCCGGCCTCCGCCCGGACCCGGCGGGTCTCGTAGGTCTCGAGTATCTTCCGCTTCCGCTCTCGCAGCATCTCCATGAGGGCGTCGAGGCTCGGGCCCAGCCCGGCGATCTGGCTGGGATCGATCCGGACGGCCTGGGCCAGCTCTTCTTCGGTCAGCTCGCGGGCGTCGCCGTAGGCGAGCATGTGCTCCATTGCCCCGGAGACGAGGTCGGGCGGCGGCTGCGTCGGGCTGGGCAGCGTCCGCGGGTCGTACCGCTGGTATGTGTGGATGATGCCGCCGATGCGTCGGGAGAAGGGCACGGGGATTTTGGATTTTGGATTTTGGATTTTGGATCTGCCGCTTGCGGCTTCGCAACCCCCCGACGCAGTCGGGGGGCTTTTCCGTGGGGTTCTTCACGCAATTTCGTACACGATCTGTCCGTGCTGCTGCGATCGGGAGATCCGGTCCGTCGCATAGAGGCCGGCGAGGACGAACTCGACGCAGGACGCCCGGACCGCCGGGTCGCTCGCGGCGTTCACCTCGAAGGCCTTCTGCCAGGCGGGCGGCACGCGGCTCAGGCGCTCGGCATATTGACTCGACGGCAAGAGGTCGCCCACCTCGATCCTCACGCCGCGGGAGAATATCTCGGCGATCTCGCTCAGGCCGTGCCGGTCGACGTATTCCTCGAACACGTCGCGGATGGCCTCGGCCAGGATCGCTTCGAGCACCTGCCGCTCGGACATCTGGTGGCTGCTCATCATGTCCAGCTCCAGCTTGCCCAGCGAGGAGGAGTACAGGTGCCCGAGGTCGCTGATCCGCGGCACGGCGGGCCGCTCGCCGAGGAGGGCCCCGCGGTGCCGGGCACTGGCCACCATCGTACGGTAGTTGGCGATGCTCAGCCGGGCGCTGACGCCCGACTGCTGGTCGATGTACTTGCTCTTGCGGGCCGCGATGGACATCTGCTCGACGATCTCCCGCATGAAGTGGGGCACGGCCACGGGGAACTCGCCGCCCAGGTCGGCGTGGGCCTCCTGCTCCATGATCTCGATGCCCAGCGACCGTTGGCGGGGATAGTGGGTGTGGATCATCGTGCCGATGCGGTCCTTGAGCTGCGGGATCACCTTGCCGCTGCGGTTGTAGGTGGCCGGGTTGGCGGAGAAGAGCACCAGCACGTCGACGTCGAAGCGGATCGGGTAGCCGCGGATCTGCACGTCCCGCTCCTCGAGGATGTTGAAGAGCCCCACCTGCACCGCCTCGTCCAACTCGGGGAGCTCGTTGACGGCGAAGATGCCGCGGTGCATGCGCGGAACGAGGCCGAAATGGAGGGAATCCTCGGCGGCCATGCTCGTGCCGGCGGCCAGCTTGGCCGGGTCGATCTCGCCGATGAGGTCGGCGAACTTCGTGCCCGGCGCCAGCCGCTCCGCATACCGCTGGTCCCGCGGCCACCAGGCGATCGGCACCTCGGCCTCGGGCTGCTCGGCCAGGAGCGCCTTGCCCATGCGGGTGATCGGCCGCAGCGGGTCCTCGTGGATCGGGCAGCCGGGGATGTCCAGGCAGGGGACTTCCGGGTCGAGGAAGCGCACGAGGAGCCGCATGAGCCGGCTCTTGGCCTGGCCCTTCTCGCCGAGGAACAAGAGGTCGTGCTGGGCGATCAGGCCGAGGTTGATCTCCGGGATGACGGTATCGTCATAGCCGATGATGCCGGGGAAGAGTTCCTCGCCGCCGACGAGCATGCGCATGAAGTTGTCGTAGATTTCCCGCTTGACGCTCTTGGGTTGCCATCCGCTCTGCCGGAGCTGCCGGAGCGTGACGGGGTGTTGGCCGGCCGCGGTCGGTTTCGTTTGGACGGTAGCCATGAGAGGGATTGCCTGTTCCTGTTTTTCTTCTGCCCGTGAAGAATTTTAGCAGGGGGCGGGCCGGAGTCACGAAAAAAAAGGCAAGTTGACCTCGGGGTGGTCAACTACCCGAAGGTAGTCCCCGCGGGTACAATAATTCCACGTTTAGCGGGCGGGCTTGCCCGCCGAGTGATACGCCGAAAGAGTCATACTGCAACACGGCGGGCAAGCCCGCCCGCTAAACGACAGTTTCTTGGCAGTGTTGCACTGTTAGACACACCATGGCCAAGCGTAGCCGCCAAGGACCGATGTTGCCCGGTTTTGGGCCGGAAGTGCCCGTGCCGCCGCCCGCGGCGCCGGTCGAGCCGCCGGCCACGTCCGAGGCCGCCTATCCGCCGCCGGCGAGTCTCGCGGGGCAGACGGTCTGGGTGGTCGATTCCCACTCGCTCATTCACCAGGTCTTCCACGCCCTGCCCGAAATGACCAGCCCCAGCGGCGAGCCGGTGGCCGCCGTCTACGGCTTCGCACGCGACCTGCTCTACCTGCTGGAGACCAAGCGGCCGGACTTCCTCTTCTGCGCATTCGACCTTCCGGGCAAGACGTTCCGGCACGGCCTGTTCGAGCAGTACAAGGCGGGCCGGCCGGAAATGCACGAAGACCTCGTCCCCCAGATCGGCTCTGTCCGCCGCATGGTCGAGGCCCTGGGCATCCCCATCCTGGCCCAGCCCTCGTTCGAGGCCGACGACGTGGCCGCCACCGTCGCGCGAATCACCGGGGAGCTGGGCGGGCGGTGCTTCATCGTCACCGCCGACAAGGACTGCCGCCAGCTCATTACCGACCGCGTCAAGCTCTACAACATCCGCAAGAACGAGGTCATCGACCGCGACGCGCTCCGGGCGGCGTGGGGCATCGCCCCGCAGCAGGTCGTCGACTACCAGGCCCTCGTGGGCGACGCAACGGACAATGTTCCGGGCGTTCCGCTGATCGGTCCCAAGGCCGCGCAGGAGTTGTTGGAGAAATACGGCACCTTGGACAACATCCTGGCCCACGCCGGCGAGGTTTCCGGCGCCGCGCGGCGGGAGAACCTGGCGAAGTACCGCCAGCAGGCGCTCTTGAGCCGCCGGCTGGTCCGCCTCGACGACCGCGTGCCCGTGGCGATCGACTGGCGCCGGGCCCGGCCGGTCGGCTCCGATCCGTCCCCGGCATTGGCCCTGTGCCGGGAGTTCGGCTTTCGCAAGCTGGCGGAGAAGCTTGTGGAGTTGTGGGGCACGGCGTCGGTGGTGCCGCCGGCCGCCGGCAAGCCCGTCTACCGCACGGTGGCCGCGCCGGAGAGTTTCCAGGCTTTCCTCTCCGAGCTTGCGCGTCAGAAACGCGTCTCGGTCGATACGGAGACGACGCACCGCTGGCCCCGCTGGGCCCGGATCGTCGGCCTCTCCTTCGCCTGGAATCAGACCGAGGGCTGGTACCTGCCGTTGCGGGCGCCGCCGGGCGAGCCCACGCTGGACCCCGCGGCCACCCTGGCGGCCCTGCGGCCGGTGCTGGAGGATCCGGCCGTCGAGAAGATCGGACAAAACCTGAAGTACGACCGCATCGTGTTGCGCGGCGAGGGCGTCGAGCTGGCCGGCACGGCCTTCGACACCATGATCGCCAGCTACCTCCTCGACGCCGGACAGCGGAACCATAACCTCGACGACCTGGCCAAACGCTATCTCAATCATGCCACGATCAAAATCGAGGAACTCATCGGCGCCGGCAAAAGCCAGAAGCGGATGGACGAAGTGCCGGTCGAGGACGTTACCTCCTATGCCGGCGAGGACGCCTTGCTGCCGGTCCGGCTCGAGCCGATCCTGGCCGGGCGGCTTGCGGAGTCCGGCCTGACCGACCTGTTCGCCAAGGTGGAGATGCCGCTGGTCGACGTCCTGGTGGCGATGGAGCACACCGGCGTCAGGGTTGACCTGGACCGCCTGGCCGAGTTGAGCCGCCGCTTCGGCCAGCGGATGGAGGCGATCGAGCGGGAGATCTACGACCTGGCCGGCCGCCGGTTCAACATCGCCTCGCCCAAGCAGCTCCAAGAGCTGCTTTTCGTCGAGCACAAGCTGCCGGTGCTGAAGCGGACGGCGAAGACCGGGCCGAGCACCGACGCCGACGTGCTGGAGGCGCTGGCCGCCCAGGGGCATCCGCTGCCGGCCAAGATCGTCCAGTACAGGCAGTACGCGAAACTGAAGGGGACCTACGTCGACGCCCTGCCGGCAATGGTCCATCCCGAGACGGGCCGCGTCCATGCGTCGTTCAACCAGGTCGTGACGGCGACCGGGCGGCTCAGCTCCAGCGACCCGAACCTCCAGAACATCCCGGTCCGCAGCGAGGAGGGCCGCGAGATCCGCTCGGCCTTCGTGCCCGGCCGACCCGGCTGGGTCCTCCTGGCGGCCGACTACTCGCAGATCGAACTCCGCGTGCTGGCCCATTACACGGGCGACCAACGGCTCATGGAGGCCTTCCGCCGCGACGAGGACATCCATGCCATGGTCGCCAGCCAGGTCCACGGGGTCCCGCTGGAGGCCGTCACCGACGCGATGCGGCGGCAGGCGAAGGTGGTGAATTTCGGCATCCTCTACGGTCAGAGCGCCACGGGCCTGGCCCAGCGCCTGGGGATCGATCGGGCCGCGGCCTCGCAGTTCATCGAGGACTACTTCCGGCAATATCCGCGGATCGAGGAGTTCCTGGTCCGGGTCCTGGCCGAGTGCCGCCAGAAAGGTTACGTGAGCACGATCCTGGGGCGGCGGCGGGCGATCCAGGGGGTCCGCCCGGACGCCGGCCGATCGAGGAACGTCGCCGAGCGGACCGCGGTCAATACGGTCATCCAAGGGTCGGCGGCAGACCTGATCAAGCTGGCCATGATCGCCATCCACCGCCGCCTCGGCGAGGAGCGGCTGCCGGCGAGGATGGTCTTGCAGATCCACGACGAGCTGATCTTCGAGGTGGCGGGCGAGCGGCTCCAGGACGTGGCCCGGCTGGTCGCCGAAGAGATGTCTCGCGTCTATCCGCTGGACGTGCCCTTGAAGGTGGACGTGGAGGCGGGACCGAACTGGGCCGACACGGAACCGTTGGCGGAACTGCGAGACGACACCGGCCGATCAGCCACGAACACAACAACATTACCTTGACCACGAAGACACAAAGGGCACCAAGGGAGCCGGTACGGACCAGACCGGTCTTCTTCGTGTCCTTTGTGCCTTCGTGGTCGTCAGAGAGGTCTGCGACGGCATGCATATCCTCGGGTTATTAGGCGGCGTAGCGAGCGGCAAAAGCCTGGTGGCCGGGCTGTTGGCCAAGCGGGGGGCGGCGGTGCTGGACGCCGACCGCGCGGGGCACGAGGCCCTGCGGCTGCCCGAGATCGAGGCCGCCGTCCGCCGCCGCTGGGGCGAGGGGGTCTTCGGCCCGGATGGCCACGTGGATCGCCCCCGGTTGGCACGGATCGTCTTTGCCCCCACTTACGAGGGGAAGTGCGAGCGGGAGTACCTGGAGCAACTGACCCATCCCGAGATTGCTCGATTGATCCGCCGGCAGGTGGAATCGCTGCCCGAGGATACCCCGCTGGCGGTATTGGACGCCGCGTTGATTCTTGAGGCAGGTTGGGGTAAACTGTGTGATAGGCTTGTGTTTGTCGAGGCGCCGCCCGAGGTGCGGCTGGCCCGGGCCATGGCCCGCGGTTGGACCCCCGACGAGTTCTCGGCGCGCGAGGCGGCCCAGGAATCCCTGGACTTCAAGCGGCGACGCGCCGATGTGATTATTGACAACTCCGGCTCCCCGGAAGATACTGAATCAGAGATCGCGCGCCTCTGGCAGTCCCTCATCGGCTGAGCGTTCCTTCCCCCGCGGTTCCCCGACCGACCGTTTCGGTGCTCCCACCGGACCGACGAAGCGCACTTCAGAAACGAGCAACAGACTTCCATGGCTGCTGAAATGAACATGGTCTATTGGAAAGGAAAGCGATACTGGGTCGGAAAGCTCCTCGATCATCCCGAGATCATGAGCCAGGGGAGGACGGTCAAGGAATTGGAAGCGAACCTCAAAGAAGCCTATCTGCTGATGGCTATGGACGACGTGCCCGAGGCGCATAAGGTGAAGGCTATCGCGATCCCCTGAAGAGGACGGACCTCATCAAGAGAATCACCAAGATCGGTTGCGTTCTGTTGAGGCCGGGAGCGAATCACGACATTTATGTAAACCTGCGAACAGGAAGGAAACAACCGGTCCCGCGACACCGCGAGATCGACGAATACTTGGCGCGACACATCATCAAAGTTCTTTCCAGCTAGTCCCCCCGTTCTTGCCGAAAAGTACCCCAATCCCACCGCTGGCGCCTTCCGCGTGCCGGCACGTTCGTTCCTTTCAGGAGAGTTTGTATCATGCCCCGCATCCGCCAGACCCGGCCGGACGACAAGGATCTTGACGCACCGCCGGCCGAGCAGAACGGCCACGCGGCGTCCAAAGACGATTGCCCGGTCTCGGAAGGCCGCTCTGTCGCCGAGATCGAGCGCCTGGTGTCGGAGGAGATCGGCGCCGCTCCGGAGGACCGCCGCGCCGCCGCCGAAGAGGAACGCACCGTCTCTGAAGACCGCCGCGGCGAGGGCGGGGAGCCCGCGCCCCTCTGCAACCTCGACGACGACGACCCCCTCTCCCTGGCCGAGGAAATCGCCGCCGGCGCCGAACCCCCTCCCGACGAGTTCCACGACCGCTACGAGCAGATCAAGCAGTCGGGCGATACCCACATCGCCGAGCTGCAGCGGATGTCGATGGCCGAGTTGATCGAGGAAGCCCGCAAGGAGAACCTCACCGACTACGCGGGCATCAAGAAGCAGGACCTGATTTTCAGGATCCTGAAGGAGCGGGTGAAGCTCAACGGGCTGATGTACGGCGAGGGGACGCTCGAGATCCTGCCGGACGGATTCGGCTTCCTCCGCAGCCCCGACTACCATTACCTCTCCTGCCCGGACGACATTTACGTCTCGCCCAGCCAGATCCGCCGGTTCGGGCTGCAGACGGGGGCCACGGTCTCCGGCCAGATCCGCCCGCCCAAGGAAAACGAGCGGTACTTCGCCCTCTTGCGGGTCGAGGCGATCAACTACCAGGACCCGAACCTCGTGGCCGGCAAGGTCCCCTTCGACGAGTTGACGCCGCTGCACCCCGACGAGCGGATCCGCATGGAAACCACCGCCGACGAAACGGACATGCGCGTGGTCGACATGATCGTGCCGATCGGGTTCGGGCAGCGGGGGCTGATCGTCAGCCCGCCCCGGGCCGGAAAGACCATCCTCATGCAGAAGATGGCCAAGGCCGCCCTGGCCAACTATCCCGACCTCTACGTCTTCATGCTCCTGATCGACGAGCGGCCGGAGGAGGTCACCGACATGGAGCGGCAGGTCAAGGGCCGCAACTGCGAAGTGATCAGCTCGACCTTCGACGAGCCCGCCGCCCGGCACCTCCAGGTCTCCGAAATGGTCATCGAAAAGGCCAAGCGGATGGTCGAGTACGGCTACGACGTCCTGATCTTCCTCGACTCGATCACGCGGCTGGCCCGCGCGTGGAACTCCGAGTGTCCCAGCTCGGGCAAGCTCCTCTCCGGCGGCGTGGACGCCAACGCCCTCCAGCGCCCCAAGCGGTTCTTCGGCTCCGCCCGGAAGGTCGAAGAGGGCGGGTCGCTGACCATCATCGGCACCGCGCTGGTGGAGACCGGCAGCCGTATGGACGAGGTCATCTTCGAGGAGTTCAAGGGCACCGGCAACCAGGAGATCGTCCTGGACCGCAAGCTGGTCGACCGCCGGATATGGCCCGCCATCGATATCAACAAGAGCGGCACCCGCAAAGAAGAGATGCTGCTGGACCCGGAGGAATACCGCCGGATCTGCATCCTGCGGCGGGTGCTGAACGATATGAACCCGCCCGACGCGATGGAACTACTGGTCACGCGGCTGGCGAAGACCAAGTCGAACGCCGAGTTCCTGATGGGTGAGGGACGAGGGGGATTGGGGGATTTGGGGATTTGGGGAGGCGAACACATAGCCGCGGATGAATATCCGCGCGCGGAGGGCTCAGGGGTTTGGCGCGGATGAACATCTACGACGGACAATCCGGGCCGTTGGACGGCCGCTTCGCCGTGGTCGTCTCGCGGTTCAACGAGTCGATCACTCGGCGGCTCCTGGACGGCGCAGTCCGCACCCTGGTGGCCGGCGGCGTGGCGGACGATCGGATCGACGTGGCCTGGGTGCCCGGGGCGTTCGAGATCCCCACGGCGGCCGCCCGCCTGGCCGCTTCCGGCCGCTACGCCGCGGTGCTCTGCCTCGGCGCGGTCATCCGCGGCGAGACCAGTCACGACCAGCACATCAACCGGGCCGTGAGCATCGCCCTAGCTCAGCTCGGCGCGGAGTACAAGCTGCCGGTGCTCTTCGGCGTCTTGACTTGCAACACGCTGGAGCAGGCGATTGCCCGGTCCGGCGACCCGCAAGCGGATACCCGCGGTGCGACCACGGGCAAGGATCTTGGCAAGGCCCGCTTGAGCAACAAGGGCGTCGACTGCGCCGCCGCCGCGCTGGAAATGGTCCGGCTCTTGGCGAAACTGCCGCTGAAGTGACGGCCAGAACATCTTGGGCAATCAACAGGTGTATGGGGTATGGGCGTTATACACCGCTTTCTCGCAACTGAAGACGAAGCGTGCTTGATCCCCGAGTGGTTTCGCTCGCAGTCGCACGAGCCAATCGAACGCACGGAACACGGAAACAGTCTGTTCTACTTTGAGGCGTTCGGCCCCCCGTCGGACAACGCAAAGGAATCTCCGTTGGTGAACGTCTTCACGCCCTTGCGCAAGCGCGATGTTTTGTTGACCTGCGGCGAAGTTCATTTCCTGGCTACACCCTTGTCCTTGTTCCCGCAGTTGGCCGCGTTGAACCGAGCGTTTCGGGCATGGCTGTCCCAATTCACGCGCGTGTTTTCACGGCGCAAGGATTTCGAGCCGGAATGGAACTACTACCTTGAAGGCGGCATCCAGAATAGGGATGCGGACGTGCATGCTCTGCCGAACGCAATGAGATTGCTACGACAGGGCCGATACTTTGTAGCCATGGATGACAATGACTGCGTACTGGAGAAAGTCTGCCGAGAGCTACGAAAACGTGGCGTCCCTGGAGTCTCGTGATTCTGGACGCCCAGCACGCCATTCTCGCGCAACCGGGATGGCCAGATTCCGCCGGGCACAGCCCCGCCGCGTTCCGGAGCTGCGCCCCTAGCCGATTGGCTGGCCGGCGGAGTAAAATAGAGCACAAGTGAAGGGAGCATTATCATGGCACAGACCGCGACCAACCTTCCCCCGGTGGGAACACCGGCGGAGCTCCCTGACGTCATGACGCTCGCGGAGGCGGCCGGGTATCTGCGACTATCGGAAGGGGAGGTCCTGGAACTCGTTCGCGATCAAGGTCTGCCCAGTCGCCGGATCGGCAACGAGTGGCGATTCCTCAGAGCGGCAATTCAAGACTGGCTCCGCATCCCCGAGACGAAAGACTTTTGGTCGCGACACTTCGGGGCGTTGAAGAACGACCCCTATCTTGGGGAAATCCTCCAGCGGGTTGATAGCGACCGCAGGCAGGCCGCGGCTGAGGAGTAGCCATGTATTTGTTGGATACGGATATCCTGTCTCTCCTTCATCTCGGCCATGCGAGGGTTGGGCGGCACAAGGAGCGCGTCGATCCCCACCGCGTAGTTGGCACCACGATCGTTACGAAGGTTCAGATTCTCCGAGCGCGATACGATTTCGTGCTCAAGGCGGCTGACGGCGAGGAGTTGCTCCGAGCCCAACATTGGCTATACCGCAGCGAGTCGCTCTTGAGCCAGATCACAATTGTGCCGCTGAGCGACGATGCTGCGACCGAGTTCGACAGGCTCCGGCGGGACGCGCGACTGAGAAAGATCGGACGGGCGGACCTGCTGATTGCCTGCATCGCCTTGGCCAACCGCGCAACTTTGGTTACCCGCAACCTGCGGCACTTTCAACAGGTCCCGAACCTGAAACTCGAGAACTGGGCGGACTAGCGGAGAACCGTTGGAACATGCGGCCGCGAACCTTTGCACGAGAAATCGCCTTCCAGGCCCTTTACCGGGACGACCTGAACCCGCCGGGCGCGGCCGGGGCGCCCACTGGGTGGCCGGATGCCCCGCTGGACCAGGGCCGCCAGACCCAGGGGATTCCGGGGGGATTCCCAGGCTCAGCACCGACAAGGCGTTCTACACCGCGCACGGAAGCACGTTCAGGCCAGGCACCCGCGAGAACTCCTCCAGGTTGTCTGTCAGTACCGACATCCCATGGTGCAGTGCCGTTGCCGCAACGATCATGTCGTGAGGACCGATCAGTTGTCCTTGTCGCGCCAAGTCAGCGTGGAGCTGCGCGTGACGCCGCGCAATCGCGGTCGTCAGTTCCAAGATGGAAACACCCGCAATGATTCGTTCCACGAATTCACTGCGGCGCGCTCGCCGGGCGTCAGTATCGGCACGATACGCGCCCATGAGCAGTTCAGACACAGTTATGACGCTGATGAAGACGTCGTCGGACGGCGCCCATCGAGACAGGTCCGCCGCGAGCCCCCGCCGCTCGAACTGGATGAACACGTTGGCATCAACGATCAGCCCCATCGATCAGCCTCCGCAGGCAACTCACGGCGGATCGCGCGCAGGTCGGCCGAAAACGAATCCGTGTCCTCCTGCAGCTTCGGAAGTCCGTCGAGGAACGCGGCCAGGTCACCGATCTTCAATTGGGATTGTGGCAATGCGGGCGTAAGATAGGCAACGATCCTGTCGTCACGCTGCAACTCGACGCCAACCCCCTCCGAGTAGACGCGATTGACTAACGCGGCAAAATCCTGCTCGGCTTGGGTGACCGTTAGTCGCTCCATAGACTGACCTCCGTACGACTGAGCTGCACACGCAGGGCACCGGCAAGCACAACATGAGCATTATAGGCCCGATCAGAATACTTCGCCAGTTGTCCGGGAAAGCAAGACGTTGCTTCACCCATCGAAATGGGGGGAGTCTTTGATTTGCCGTATTGCCATGGCACACCCGGCCAAGGCATTCCTTTGGGCTTCGTCACGAACTACGATTCCCGACGCCCGCACCGTGTGGGGAGGCGTTCCCGGCACTTCCCGCCGGGGCGTCCTCCAACTGGACCAAGACGGTCTTGCCGACGGCCTGGGCATACCGCATCAACGTATTCATGGTGACGTTCGGGTTCTCGTCGTTCTCCAGCTTGCTCAGCGTGCCGCGATCGATGCCCGGGCGGGCCGTGGCCCTCTCCGGGCACCGAGCAGCGACCAACCTCGGTCGGTGCCCGGGAGAGGGGAGTTTCCGGATGGCCGCTCAAGTCTTTCGCGTGGTGAAGATGGTGAGTCCGTCCAGGGGCTTGCGGTGGGGCAGCGCGAAGCTCGCCGCGTAGGCGACGACGGAACAGACGGCAATGGCGGTCGGCAGGTAATACAGGGCATGGACGTCGGTGAACAAGAGCAGGAACGTGGCCACCAGGCTGACGCCCAGCCCGATCAGGATGCCGGCGCCGCTGGTCCGCTTCGTGAAGAGTCCGAGGAGGATGACGGCGGGCATTCCGCCGCCCAGCAGGCCGGCGTAGCGGTTGAACTCCTGGAAGATCGACTCCATGCTGGAATTGGCCACCACCAGCGCCAGCGACGTGGAGATGATGCCGGCCGCCAGGGTGATCCACTTGCCGCAGAGGGCCTGCTGGTATTCGGTGATGCCCGGCTTGAACGGCCGGATGAGGTCGGCCGTTGTAGGCCGGCGTGGTCCCGTCGTTGGTGCCCATCACTAATTAGTCATGTGGCCGGAATTCCGCGACTTAGGCCGGCTCGAACAAGCGGGTGTCTCGCAGGCCGGGATTTTTTGCCCAGGCGCGAGTTTCGGCCAAGAAAGCCAGTCTTCGTAGACGCGATGCCTGTTGCACTCATGGCCGTATT
>JBEKCP010000200.1:0-9221 GCA_050014815.1 Thermoguttaceae bacterium
GGACCCGCTCCGAACGGTCCAGACTGCGGACCAGCATCATCCCGACCAGGTAGCCGTAGCTCCGGTAGGTGTGCAGGCTCATCCGCGGATGAAACGACCGGACCTTCATCGCCCAGCGGAGCCGCCCGTACTCCCGCCACAGGACCTCCAGGTAACGGATCGTCAGCAGCAGCAGATAGGCCAGTTTCCGCGGCACGTGGAGATGGGCCAGGGCGTGGCCCAGCGTGGTGGGCTCCATGCTGCCAACCAGCGCGAGCAATCCCAGGATTACCGCGTTGCCCTTCAGGGCGACGACGGCCGCCAGGTGCATTCCAGTGGGCCCGCGGCCCTCGCCGGGCAGGTCGGCCGTTTGGCCGCCGGTCCAGAAGAGGACGATCGCCAGGAGCAGGATCACGATTTCCAGCGGCAAGACCCGCCGCAGCACGGCGCCGGGCGACATCCGCGCAAGCGCGAGCGCCGCCGCCGAGATTGCCAGGGCCGCCGCCATCGTCGGCAGCCGATGCGCGGCGGTAGCGGCGATCGCAAGTCCCACGGCCGCCAGGACCCGCACGCGAGGGTCAACGCCGGCGAGGCACGACGGCCCGCCGGAGGCCGGCTCCAATCCGTATGCCGCGTGCTCGTGCGAGGCGTGGTCGGACATCGCAGTTTAGCGGGGAGGCCGGGTACCCTTTGGGTGCGCCGTGTGATATGGAGAAAAAGCCATGCTTCAACGGCGGGCAAGCCCGCCCGCTAAACGTGACGGCGTTTCGCCAGGACGTAACAGGCCACGCCCGCCAGTCCCAGGAGATACCCGAGGCCGCCCAGCACGTCGCGGAAGCGCACGCGGTCCTCGTACTCGTCCAGTTGCTCCCGCAACGCGACGACCTGCCGGCGGAGGGCATCCACTTTGTCACCCAGCGATTGGTCGGACGAGCCGTCAACAGGCAATTCGGCGGCATGCACCGTACAGTCGTCCCCATGGCCATCGGCCGTGGCCACGACAATCTTATGGTCGCACCGCTGGTGGACCTCCAGCACGAAACTGCCCTGGCGGTCGGTCGTCGTCGTGCCCAGTTCTCGGCCGTCGGGATCCAGCGCCGTCACTTGCGCCTCCCGGACCGCAGTACCGTCGCGGAAGTAAGCTTTGCCTTGAATTGTGTTCCCCTCGACGTGGGCCGAAACGGTCATCCCATGGGCCCAAGCCTGTCGCGGAAGAACGCCTGCCAGCGCCAGCAACAACAGTGCCATCGCTAGGGCCTGAGCGGTTTCACTAGCGCCACGCGCAAGCGAGGGACGGGAACCAAGCAGTGCCCTCGCTTGCGCGTCGGGTTGGTGTGGGCTTCTTCGGCAAAGGCTACCCATTGGCGAGCTCCCGGAGGGCCGCAGTGGTCGGCAGCAACTGGAGGACTTCCGGTCGGACCTTGCGCAACAGCACGACGACGTTCGCCGTGACGAGGCCCTCGACGGGTGCTAGTGGCAGGTACCAGGCAAAGAGCAGCCGCGCCGCGGCGTGAAAGTCCTTGCCGGCCAGCGCTATCGCCCCGACCGACAGTACCACGCCCAACAGGATCGCCGTGACGCCGGCCGCAAAACCCGCGATGAACACCAACCAGACCCGCCCGCTCTGAACACCCTTCCGAAAGAGATAATGGCAGGCGACGGCGGGCAGGGCCATGATGAGCGTGTTCAGGCCGAGCGTTGTGAGTCCGGTGGGGGCGAAAAAGGCCGCCTGGAGCACCAGGGCCACCAGCACGGCCGGAAACGCCGACCAGCCGAGCACGAGCCCCAGCAGCCCGCCGAGCACCAGGTGTACCGACGAAGGCCCCAGCGGGACTTGGATCATCGAGACGACGAAGAACGCCGCGCTCAGGACGGCCGTCTTTGGTATCCGCTCGTAATCGAGCCGGCGGAGCCCGATGGCAGTCCCGGCGGCCGCGGCCAAGGAGCCGACTAAGAGGACCTCTCGCCCCGAGGCGGTGGCCGACAGGAAGCCTTCATAGATGTGCATGGGCAGGCTCCAGGAACACGGCGGGCAGTCTCATGGCGGGTACTCGGCGGGAGGCGATAATACGACTGTCCTAATTGTAACACCGTCGAATTCCATTGTCCACCGGGGGCGGAAATGGGGGACTGTCCCAATTTTCGTGTCAGCGAAAATGGGACTGTCCCCTTTGAGGCGCGTCGAATCCCATTGTCCACCGGGGGCGGAAATGGGGGACTGTCCCAATTTTCGTGTCAGCGAAAATGGGACTGTCCCCTTTGAGGCGAGAACCCTCCGGGACAGCCCCGAAAAAGGGTGCGAAAATGGGCAGCCCCGCGAGACTGGGCAAAAACAGACCCGGCCAGAATTGAGCTTGCCGCTTGCATCAAACGGGGTTATAAGGTGCCCCTTCCACGCCCAAACGGCCGAAAGGAGATGCCAATGAGAATCAGTCGTGTCCGCTCGCAATCAGGCGGGGTGGTTGTCGCCCTGCTGCTGGCCGGTGTCGCTCTGGAGGTCCGTGGGGGGCCGCCGCTGGCGGAGGTGATGGCCAGCACTCCAAACCGGATCAATCCCTGGGCTGCCGAGGCAAATCCCCTGCCGCCAATCGAGCGACTGCTGGGCGTGGACCAGCAGTTCTGGATCAAGGTGGGGCCGCCGGATGCCTCTTTGTCGGTCTCGCTGGTTGAGCCCAAGGCGAAGCCGCAATCGCCGCGCGGCACGATCCTGGTGCTCCACGGCGTGGCGGCCCGCAGCGCCACAATGCTCCCCGCTGCTCGGGCCATGGCCGATTCAGGATACCGAGCGGTCCTGGTCGATCTCCGCGGGTGCGGCCGCTCGACCGGCAAGTACATGACCTTCGGCCTCCAGGAGGCGAAAGACCTCTCCCAGGTGATCGACGAGCTCGGGCGGAAAGGTCTCTTGGCCGGGAACCTCGGCGTCTACGGCATCTCGTACGGCGCCACAACTTCCATTCACCTGGCCGCCGCCGATCGCCGCGTCCGGGCCGTAGTGGCCGTCGAGCCCTTCAGCAGCGCCCGCGAGGAAGTGCCGCACTTCGCCCGGGTGATGGCGCCGGGCGTCGGCTCGCTGATCTCCGACAAGACATACCAGCACTCCCTCGATGAAGCGGGCCGGATCGCACACTTCGATCCGGACGAGGCCGACGCCGTGAAGGCCATCCAGCGAACCTCGGCCCCAGTGCTCATCGTACACGGGACGAACGACTGGATCGTGCCGCACCAGCAGAGCGAGCGTTTGCACGCCGCCGCATTGGATCACAGCGAGCTGGTATCGGTGCCCTGGCTGGGGCACGTGGCGTTATGGGTCGATCCGGGCGGGTGCGTGGCCCAGCGGGCCCGCGATTGGTTCGACCGCTGGATTGGCGGCGGAGAGAAAGTCCAACGGCGGGCGATGTAGAGTTCAGTGCGTGGCAAACGCATCGGTCACTGGCACCATCTCGCCCGGCCCGCCGGACTCGCCCACAAGGTCATGAACCTGTCTCCGAACCGTCTCCGGGTATCGGGCAACGATGTTGGACAGATCCGGATCGCAGATTCGGGCGAGGTTGCGGAACGTGACCAGGGCCTCCGGCGACGTACCCTGCCGCCGTGAGAGGTAGACATAGTCGCACAACGCTTGTGTCGGGGATACGATCGCGCCTTCGGCCGGGGGCCAATAGATGCCGCTTCGCACGCAGACGAAGACCAGCCGCCCGATCGGCGTGGCTCGCTCTCGCGCCCGGGGGCTCCGCCGGTCCGTAAAGCAGGTGATGACGGTGGGCACTTGAGTGACCAGGTTGTTTACGAACAGGGCGTAGTGGGCGGTGATGTAAGCGTGCGAATCAATGGCCCGAACCAGGGCCTCGGGGGCGACGGCACGGGGCGGCCCATACAGACCGTGGGCATACCTCGCCAGGATGTCCTGCGCCCGGAGCCGCGTCAGCTCGACGTTGAGCGCCGCTGGGGACGCGCCCGCCACGTTGGCCAGTTCCGAGACCGTGAACAGGACCTTGCCGTGTTGATCGCGCTGCTCGTCCAAGTATTTCCGCCAGGCGTTGGCTTTCACGACCGTGGCCCCTTCTGAAGAACGTCTCGCAGCAGGCGCATCACCGTCTCGAAGATCATCGCTGCGCCGCCCGCGGCCCGGAGGTTGGCCGCCACAGCAGGTTCGACCTGCTCGTCCAGCAGCCGGGCCATTTCGCGCTCGTGGACCGTTCGGTTGGCCTCCAGGGCGTCCAGCCGCGCGACGATGTCGGCATTCCGCAGAGCCAGTGCCATCAGCTTCCGCGACAATCGTTCCCGCGCATTGGCCGGCAACGCGTCCTGAAACAGGAAGACGTCCAGGGCGTCGCGGACTCGTGGGAAGGTTCGATTCACCAGCGCGACGATCTTGCTCTCGATCATGTCCGCGTCGGAGACGGTCAGGAACACTGTGCCTTCGACCGTGCGAACGAGCGGCGGATCGAGACGCGCGATGGTCGTGATTTCGATGGGCAGCTCGATTCGGCTCCCGGCCTCGGCGGGACGGAAAAAAGCCAACTCCACGATTCGTACGGCGGGGGAGTCCGCGCCGGGACCGGTCGCCGGTCTCACGTCTCCCTCGTAAGCGTACTGCCGCTTCACCTCCGGCAGCAGCCGCTTGCGGAGTACATCGACGATCTGGGCCTGCTTTGCGTCGAGGTCGCCTTCCCAGTGGTAGTCGATGTCAGCCGACGCCCGGCAACTGGCGTTGAGCAGTCGATATCGAAAGCCGCCGATCAGATGGAGTTGTTGGCCCGCCGGGCTGGCGGCCAGTACCTTGGCGGCGAGCGTCTGAATGGCCTGGACGATTCGCGTGCGGTCGGCTTCCATGTAGTCAAGTATAGCATATCTGTTATATTTGGCAACATGCTGCCGGGCGAATTGTCGTGGAGAATCAGCAAGGAAAGCGGGGAATCGCGAAAGCCCGAAAAGGCGAAAGCCCGAAAGACAGGGCAATTCATCGAACGCATTCAGAATCGCTTCAACGACCTCTTTCGGGTTTTCGTTCTTTCGGGGTTTCGTGATTTCTTTCCACGCTCCCGCTAAGTTGACATCTCTTCCCGCACGCGTCGGGCCGCGGTGACCATGTTGCTTAGCGCGGTCCGTACCTCCGGCCAGCCGCGGGTCTTGAGGCCGCAGTCCGGATTCACCCAAAGCTGCTCCGGCCGCAGCCGTGCCAGCGCCTTGCGGAGCCGGCCGACGATCTCGTCGACCTCGGGCACCCGCGGGCTGTGGATGTCGTACACCCCGGGACCGATGTCGTTGGGATAGCGGAAAGACTGGAACGCCTCCAGGAGCTCCATGTCGGACCGCGAGGCCTCGATCGAGATGACGTCGGCGTCCATTGCGGCGATCGACTCGATGATGTCGTTGAACTGGCAATAGCACATGTGGGTGTGGATCTGCGTGCGGTCGCCGGCGCCCGAGGCCGCCAGGCGAAAAGCGTCCACGGCCCAGCGGAGATAAGCGTCCCGCTGGCCGCGGACGAGCGGCAGGCCCTCGCGCAGTGCCGGCTCGTCGATCTGGATGACGCGGATCCCGGCCGCCTCGAGGTCCGCCACCTCGTCGCGGATCGCCAGGGCGATCTGGAACGCCGTGTCCCGCCGCGGCTGGTCGTCCCGCACGAACGACCATTGCAAGATGGTGATCGGGCCGGTCAGCATCCCCTTCATCGGCCGCGACGTGAGCGACTGGGCGTGGCGGATCCACTGGACCGTCATCGGCCGCGGCCGCGACACGTCGCCGTAGATGATCGGCGGCTTGACGCACCGCGTGCCGTAGCTCTGTACCCAGCCATGGGCCGTGAAGGCGAAGCCTTCGAGCTGCTCGCCGAAGTATTCCACCATGTCGTTCCGCTCGAACTCGCCATGTACGAGCACGTCCAGTCCGATGTCCTCCTGGAACCGGACCGTCCGGGCGATCTCGTCGCGGCAGAAGTCGTCATATTGCTGGGCCGACCAATCGCCGCGCTTTCGCGCGGCGCGGGCCTTGCGGACCTCGGCTGTCTGCGGAAACGAGCCGATCGTCGTCGTTGGGAGCGGGGGCAGCCGCAGCGCGGCCTGCTGTTGGACCCGCCGCTGGGCAAACGGCCGGCCGCGGCGCAACATCGGCGGATCGACCGCCGCGAGCCGTTCTTTCACGTCGGCGTGATGGATCCGGGAGGACTGGCCCCGCTCGCGGCACGATTGAAGGCTGGCCGCCGTGGCCTCGGCCACCGCGCCGGGGCCTTCGTTGACCGCGCGGGTGAGGAGGGCGATCTCTTCGAGCTTCTGCCGCGCGAAGGCCAGCCAGCCCTTCAATTCCGGGTCGAGGTCCGCTTCCAAATCCAGGTCGATGGGGCAGTGTAGGAGCGAGCAGGAGGGGCCGACGAGGATCCGCCCGGGGCCGATCCGGTCGGCGGCGGCGCAGAGTTGGTCGGCGGCACGCTGGAGGTCGGCCCGCCAAATGTTCCGCCCGTCGATGACGCCGAGCGAGAGCATCCGCCCGGCCGGCAGGATCTCGAGTACGCGATTGAGTTGCTCCGGCCCGCGGACCAGGTCCAGGTGGACCGCGGCCACCGGCAGGCGGATGGCCAGGGCGAGGTTGTCGCGGAGGTCGCCGAAATAAGTCGTCAGGCAGAGCCGGAGGTTCTCGGAGACCGCGGCGAGCCGCGCGTAGGCCGACTCCATCGCGGCGATGGCGGCGGGGGGCAAGTCGAGGGCCAGCACCGGCTCGTCGATCTGCACCCAGTCGGCCCCCGCCGCCGCCAGCCCGGCGAGCACCTCTTCGTACACGCCGACCAGGCGGTCCGCCAGCGCCAGCGGGGCCGCGCCGGGCGAACGGCTCTTGCCCAACAGCAGGAAGGACACGGGCCCCAGGAGCACCGGCCGGGTATGGATGCCCGCCGCCTGGGCTTCGCGGAAGGCGTCGATCGCCACGGTCGAGCCCAGGTGAAAGGTTTGCCCCGGCTCGAACTCCGGCACCAGGTAGTGGTAATTCGTGTCGAACCACTTCGTCATGTCCAGCGGAGCGGCATGGCGGGTGCCACGCGCCATGGCGAAATAGGCGTCCAGGTCCACGTGCCCATTGGCATGAAACCGCTCCGGGATCGCCCCGACCATCACCGCCGTATCGAGCACGTGGTCGTAGAGCGAGAAGTCGCCTGACGGGATGTGCCGGATTCCCAGGTCCCGTTGAAGCTCCCAGTGGCGGAGGCGGAGTCCGCGGGCCGTGGCCTCCAGTTCCTCTCGCCCGAGGGTTCCTTCCCAATAGGCTTCGATCGCCCGCTTGAGCTCTCGCCGGCTGCCGACGCGGGGAAAACCGAGGTTGGTGGCAATGGCCATGAGGGTCGCTCTCCGTCGTTTAGGGTTTGGGAATGCTACGCTTGTATGGCAGGACAGTCAAGCAGTATACTTAGACAATGCACTCGACCCTGGAACAACTCCTGGCGGCCGGCCCGATCGTTACCGACGGCGCGTGGGGAACACAGCTTCAACAACGGGGCCTGCCGCTGGGTGGCTGCCCCGACGCCTGGAACCTCTCCAATCCCGACGAGGTGGAAGCGGTCGGCCGCGCTTATGTCGAGGCCGGCAGCCAGGTGATCCTCACCAACACGTTCGGGGCCAACGGCTACGTTCTGTCCAGGCATGGGTTGGCCGAGCGGGCGGTCGAGATCAACCGCAGCGGCGTGGCGATCTCCCGCCGCGCTGCTGCCGGACGCGCCCGCGTGTTCGCTTCGCTCGGGCCCAGCGGCGTCATGCTCGTGATGGGCGAGGTGGGCGAGGCCGACCTGGGAGCGGCCTTTGCCCAGCAGGCCCGGGCCATGGCGGAGGCGGGGGCCGACGGCATCGTGATCGAGACCATGTCCGATCCGGCGGAAGCGGTCTTGGCGGTTGCCGCCGCGGCCGGGACCGGGCTGCCGGTGGTCGCCTGCATGACGTTCGACTCGGGGCCGCAGAAGGACCGCACGATGATGGGGACCACTCCGGAAGAGGCCGCCGGGCGGCTCTTGGCCGCCGGGGCGGACCTGGTCGGCTCGAACTGCGGCCAGGGGGCGGCCGGCTTCGTCGACATCTGCCGCCGCCTGCACGCCGCCAGCGGCCGGCCCGTCTGGATCAAGCCCAACGCCGGCCTGCCGGAGATCCGGGACGGCCAGACGGTCTACGCGCAAACGCCGCAGGAGTTTGCCGCCTTTGTGCCCCAGCTCATCGAGGCGGGGGCCGGTTTCTTAGGCGGCTGCTGCGGCACCACGCCCGAGTTCATCCGCGCCATACGGGAGAAGGTGCCGAGGTAGTTCGTAGGCGAGCGGAGAACCCGTCCCTGCATTCTCGGGAAGTAAGGCCCATGACCTTGGTCAATATCTTCTGGTACTTGTCTGCCCTGTTCGGCGTTGCCCTGATCGCAACGTCTGCAATCACGGTCGCTCCCGGCGGCGAGGCTGGAATGCGACTGGAACTCGGCGTATTTGCAGGGGGCGCATTGCTTTTCGCCGCGATCGCCGTGACTTTGAAGAGGCTCGGAGTCGGGGGGCCGAAGTGGCTGCTGCGGCTCTTCCAGGTTCTGGCGGTCGTTGCAACAGGCCTGGTTCTCTTGATCGCCGCGGGCTAGCCCCGTTTTGACCCCATGACCTTCGCGGCTTTGCGCCTTCGCGGCTTTGCGTGATACCCTTCCGAGTCACCGCGTTGCCTTCACAATGGGCCAAATGCAAGGATATCGGTCCATGATGGGAGGTATTTCACGCAAAGTCGCCAAGCCGCAAAGGTGCAAAGGAATACCGGAATCCGCGGCACACGGCGCTCCGTACCACGTGCAAGCCCCTCCCGAGAAACCATCGTCCCGACTACGAATTCTTCAATCCGCGCACCCAATCCCGGAACGAACGGATCCAGGTCGTTTCGTCGGTCGTGTTGCGCTGGTCGAGAAACCTCTGGACTTCTTCCAGGGGAAGAAGGGGAAATGAGCGGCTGGTGGGCTGTTGGACGTAGCCGCCCTCGGATTGCAGGTGGTAGACGCGGAGGGTGGCGCCGTCGTGCGTCCAGATCTCCGGCACGCCGAAATCGGCGTAGATTGCCATCTTGTCGAGTGAGCTGCGGGAGATGTCCACCTCGATGGCCAGATCCGGCGGTGGATCGACCGCCGGGTCGTAGTCGTCGCGCCCTCGCATCCGCGGCTCGTTGGCCACATAGAAACACTCGTCCGGCTCGAGGCCCCGTTGGTTCAGCTCGTCTTTGAGAGTCGTCGATCCGCCGCTGCTGATAGGA
>JBEKCP010000201.1:0-9178 GCA_050014815.1 Thermoguttaceae bacterium
GGGATTGGGGATTGGGGATTGGGGATTGGGGATTGGGGATTGGGGATTGCGGGACTTAAGATTTGGGACGTTCCTGCATCCTTCCGCCTTCATCCGTCCGCCTTACTTCCCAATCCCCAATCCCTAATCCCTATTTGACATTACTCCTTGGGCAGTTCCCAGTGAACGAAGCGGAGGATCTTCATGCCGGCCCCGGCGGCCAGCTCTCCGATCGTCTTGCCGCCGTACTTCTCCCGGTTGGCGTGCGGCTGCTCCAGGAGGCACCTTTCGGCGTAGAAATCCTTCAGCCGGCCCTCGACCATCTTGGCGATGATCTTCTCCGGCTTGCCCTCCTGCCGCGCGGCCTCGGCAAGGATCTCCCGCTCCTTTTCGAGCGTGGCCGGGTCGATCTCGTCCTTGCGGACCACGACGGGCCGCATGGCCGCGATGTGCATCGCGATGTCGCGGCCCAGCTCGGGGTTGCCCCCCTCGACCGCCAGCAGGACGCCGACCGCGCCGTTATGGTGCGCGTAACCGGCGCAGGACCCGTCGATCCGCAAGAGCCGCTCCAGCTTGAATGCCTCGCGGATGCGATTCAAGAGGTCTTCGAACTGCCCCACGAGCGTCTGGCCCGGTTTGCCGGGCGACGGCTGGGCGAGCAACTCCGCGGGGGCGGCCGCCCCCGGGCCGGTGGCCAACTGCTTCACCAGATCGTTGGCCAACGCGACGAACTGCTCGTTGTTGGCCACCGGCGCGCTCTCGCAGCGGAGGTCGACCATCGCCCCGACCCCCGCGGCAAAGTCGGCGTAGACGGCGATCCGGCCGGTGGTCGTCGAGCGGCCGGCCCGCTTCTCGGCCACCTTCTTGCCTTGTTTGCGGAGCCACTGGACGGCCTCGTCCGGGTTGCCGCCGGTCTCTTGCAAGGCGCGTTTGCAGTCCATCATGGGCAGGCCGGTCAGCTCGCGAAGCGACTTGACGGCCGTTGCGGTAATCTCTGGCATCAGGCTGACTCCCGTTCCATTGTAGGGTGGGTCGACGGGCACCATGCGTAGCATGGTCGGCGAGCCCCACCACCTTCTTGACCATATTGGTGGGGCTCGCCGACCAACGCTCCGCGTCGGTGCCCGCTCGACCCACCCTGCATGTTGTACTCGCGCCGTGCGAAGGGGAAGAATCCACACCCTCTCAACTGGCGGCGGACCCGACTGCGTCGGGTGCCCCGGCGGCCCGGTCGGCCATCGCCGGTTCCTGCTTCAACTCGCCGGCCGCGGACCGCCCGGCCAGCACGGCGTCCGCCAGGAGCCGCACGATCAGCTCGATCGAGCGAATGCTGTCGTCGTTGCCCGGAATCGGCAGATCCACCTCGTCCGGATCGCAGTCGGTGTCGATCAGGGCGAGGGTGGTAATCCCCAATTTCCGTGCCTCTTTGACCGCATTGTGCTCCTTGCGGGGATCGATGACCACGAGGCACTCGGGCAGGCGGTTCATCGTCCGCATGCCGTTGAGGTTGCGGTACATCTTGCGGTACTCGCGGGCCAGGGCGGACTGCATTTTCTTGGAGTAGGTCGCCAACTCCTCGCCGGCGCGGATGGCTTCGAGCTCCTCCAGGCGGCCCAGCCGGCTGCGGATCGTGCGGAAGTTCGTCAAGGTGCCGCCGAGCCAGCGGTCGCTGACATAAGGCATGCCGCACCGCAACGACTCGTGCTCGATCGTTTCGGCCGCCTGCCGCTTGGTCCCGACCATCAGGACCAGGCTTCCCTGGGCGGCGACCCGCTGGAGATACTTTCGGGCCCGGAGCACGCCGCGGATCGTCTCGCGGACGTCGATGATGTGGATCAGGTTGCGGCGGCCGTAGATGTACGGCCTCATCTTGGGGTTCCAGCGGCTGGCACGATGGCCGAAGTGGACCCCCGCTTCAATCAGGTCTTTGACAAGGATAGTAGCCAACAGCGGATCTCCCACAGGCACACCGGCGAAATCCTCCCCGCGGGGGGTGGCGTCCGGCGTTCATGTCGAACCTCGGTCGGTTGAAAAAAGCTTGCCGCCCTGGACCGTTCAAAGCGGCGAACCTGGAAGTTTAGTGATTATCGCCCGCGGAGTCAACCGGGGGGCGCATAAACTGCCGCCTTGTCTGCCTCCACTTCGCAAGCGACGCCGCAGATTCAGCGGACCGCCGTCCGGCGAGAAGTCCCTCGACGCTGATATCCTCATCAAGTTCGGGCCAGTGGATGCCCTCCCCCGCGCTGATCAGCTCGTAGTTCTCTCGTTCCGCGCGGGTTCCGCCGAGCAACCTCGGATACCATGCCAAAGGCACAGACAGCGAGCGTCCGTCGTCCAGCCGCACGGTCAGTGAATCTTCCGAAAACGCCACGGACTCCGCAAAGGAGTCCCGCTCAGTTACCAAAGTGCTCATTCCACGCCTCCAGAATCCTTGGCTGGTTGTCCACTACGATTCTCTCGAGGTCCCGCAACTCATGATCGCCGAACCGCCGAGACCCGGCAAGCCGGACGGGATTAAGCCAGAACTTGGCAGCCGCGCGGCCGCGTCGCACGTGAACGTGGGGCGGTTCGTTTCCTTCGGAAGAGTAGAAAAAGAGCTTGTACGGACCTATTTCGTCGATGGTCGGCACGCTCTTCACCTCCTCGCCGGTTGTCTCGGCTCCCGCCGAGACCGACGATCATTCGGTCCCCTCGTAGATGCTCCCGCGGCTGTCATCGACGGGGCGGGTAATCCGCACGCCGCCAGCGGCCATTCGATGGAGGGATTCCAACCAATCGTCCTTCACCGGTGCGGCGGGCGGCTCGTCGACAATCGTGACCTTCACTTGGTGCCCGCGGAACTCTGGCCGGGACACAAGTTCCTCCCACGGTCCTGTCACTTCAGTCGGCATGCTCAACCTCCCATCCCACCAACACAATTATAGCGATCAACCATGCCCGCTGGAGGGGGTGAGGAATTACGATACCGCCGCTGCCCACAGAAAGCTACCCGGCCTGGACTCGAACCAGGAACGAGGGAGCCAAAGTCCCTTGTGTTACCATTACACCACCGGGTATGCCGGGTGGCATAATTCCACCCGTTGCTAACCAATAAAGGCGATACTGCCACGATTGGCGACCGTCACAGTATAGCGGTTTCAAGGCTGAGTTCAACCACACGGCCCGCGTCGATGGCGGCCGGAGGTCACAGGGTTCTCCCGGATTCATCCGCGTGCATCTGTGTTCATCCGTGGCCCCTTCTGGCCGAATTCGGAGGGCGGAAAGTGTGAAAGGTGAGAAAAGTGAGAAGGGTGAAAAGGGCGCGAAAGGTGAGCAGTACGCCAGTCTAATCCCCAATCCCTAATCCCTAATCCCCAATCCCTAATCCCGAATCCCCAATCCCCAATCCCTAATCCCTTTCCAGCAGCGGACGGAGGAAGCGGCCGGTCGCGTTGTCTTCCAGCGCGGCGACCTGCTCGGGCGTGCCGGTGGCGACGACCCGGCCGCCCCCCTCGCCCCCCTCGGGACCAAGGTCGATGATCCAGTCGGCCGACTTGATCACGTCCAGGTTGTGCTCGATCACGACCACCGTGTTGCCGAGGTCCACCAGCCGGCCCAACACCAAAAGGAGCTTCTGGATGTCGTCGAAGTGCAGCCCGGTGGTCGGCTCGTCGAGGATGTAGAAGGTCTTGCCGGTGCCGGTGCGGCCCAGCTCGGTGGCCAGTTTGATCCGCTGGGCCTCGCCGCCGGAGAGCGTGGTCGACGACTGGCCGAGCGTGATGTAGCCCAGCCCGACCTCTTGCAGGCTGGAGAGCAACCGGGCAACGGCGGGAAAGTTCTGGAAGAACTCGGCGGCCTCGTCCACGCGGAGGTCCAGGACGTCGGCGATCGAGAGGCCCCGGTAGCGGATCTCCAGCGTCTGGCGATTGAAGCGCTTGCCGCCGCACACCGGGCAGGGGACATAGAGGTCGGGCAGGAAGTTCATCTCGATCCGCCGCTGGCCCTGGCCCTGGCACTCCTCGCAGCGGCCGCCCTTGACGTTGAAGCTGAAGCGGCCGGCCTTGTAGCCGCGGGCGCGGGCGTCGCGGGTGGCGGCCATCACGCGGCGGATCTCGTCGAAAACGCCGGTGTACGTCGCCGGGTTGCTCCGGGGCGTCCGCCCGATCGGCGTCTGGTCCACCTCGACCACCTTTTCAATCTGGCGAACGCCGCGGAGGCCCGCGTGCGGGCCCGGCTTGGGCGCCACGCCGCCCAACCGCCGCACGAGGGCCCGGGCCAGCGTCTCGCTGACCAGCGAACTCTTGCCCGAGCCGCTCACCCCCGTCACGCACACCAGGACCGATAGGGGGAACTTCGCCGCGAGGTTCTTGAGGTTATTGGTCGTGACGCCTTCGATGGTGATCGAGCGGGTGGTGGCCACGCGCCGGCGGTGCTCGGGGATCGGGATCCGCTGGCATCCGGCCAGGTAGCGGCCGGTGAGCGAGTTGGGGTCGGCGGCCAGTTGCTCGGGGGTGCCTTGGGCGACGATGCGGCCGCCGTGCCGGCCAGCCCCGGGCCCCAGGTCCACCAGCCAGTCGGCCCGGCGCATGATCATCTCGTCGTGCTCGACGACGATAACGGTGTTTCCGGCCGACTTGAGCTGCTGGAGGGCTTCGATGAGCCGCAGATTGTCGCGCGGGTGCAGGCCGATCGACGGCTCGTCCAGGACGTAGCAGACGCCGACCAGTCCCGACCCCAGCCCGCTGGCCAGGCGGACCCGCTGGAGCTCGCCGCCGCTGAGGGTCTCGGCCGGCCGGTCGAGCGTGAGGTATTCCAGCCCGACCTTGTCCAGAAACGCCAACCGGGCCGCGATCTCGCCGAGGATCGGCTGGGCGATCGGCCGGCGATCGTCGGGGAAAGTCAGGTCCTCGAAGAAGCGGCGGGCCGCCGTGACGCTCAGCGCCGTTACCTCGTGGATCGCCCGGCCCGAGAGCCGGACCGCGCGGGCCTCCGGCCGCAGCCGTGTACCTTTGCACGCCTCGCAGACGACCTGGCCGCGACACGCCTCCAGACGCCGGTATTTCGCCTGGCTGGCGGTCGTGGCATACTCCTTTTCCAGGAGGATCAGCAGGCCCTGGAAGCGATGGCCGTCCCCATCGAGGAGCTGCTGGACGGCCTTGGGCTTGAGCCGGGCCAAGGGCGTCGTCCAGCCGGCGCCGACCGATTGGCTCCACGGCCGCAGCAGTTCGCGGTACTTTCGCATCGCGGCCGGCCCAGCCCCTCGCCACGGAGCCACCGCCCCCTGGGCCAGCGAAAGCTGCTGGTCCGGAAGCAGCAACTCCCTGTCGAAACCCACGCGGGCCCCCAGCCCCTCGCACGCCGGACACGCCCCGTACGGACTGTTGAAACTGAACGTCCGCGGCTCCAACTCCTCGTAGCTGAGCTTGCAGTTGGGGCAGGCGTACTGGGTGCTGAACAGCTCGTCCTTCCAGACCGTGCGGCCCGACTTCTCCCGCCGCTCGTGACTGGCCAGCACCAGCCCGTCCCCCTGCTTGACGGCCAGATGGATCGATTCGCCCAGCCGCGCCCGGACTCCCTCGCGAATGACCACGCGGTCGATGACGGCCTCGATGTGGTGCGTCTTCTGCGGCGCCAAGGGCGGCGGATCGTTCACGTCGATGATGACGCCGTCGACCCTGGCCCGCAGGAAACCCGCCTTCCGTATCCCCTCGATCACGTCCTGGTGTTGCCCCTTGCGGCCGCGGACCCGCGGGGCCAGCAGGACCATCCGCGTCCCCTCCGGCCGCTGGAGCAGGGTGTCGAGGATCTGCTCGGGCGACTGCTGCCGGATCGGCGTGCCGCACTGGTAGCAGGTCGGCTCGCCCAGCCGGGCATACATCAGCCGCAGGTAGTCGTAGATCTCGGTGACCGTGGCCACCGTGCTGCGGGGATTATGACTGCCCGAACGCTGGTCGATCGAAATCGTCGGCTCCAAGCCCTCGATCAGGTCCACGTCCGGCCGCTCCAACTGGTGAAGGAACTGGCGGGCGTAGACCGAAAGGCTCTCGATGTACTGCCGCTGCCCCTCGGCGTAGAGGGTGTCGAAGGCCAGGGAGCTCTTGCCGGACCCGCTCGGGCCGGTAATGACCACCAGCCGGTCCCGGGGCAGGTCCAGATCGAGGTTTTGCAGGTTGTGTACCCGGGCGCCGCGGATGCGGATGCACTGGTCTCGATCGGGCCGGACGTCGCGAGAGTCCCGATTCATGACATCCCCGGACGGGCGCAGTGATAAATAGTAAAACCTGTAAGTCTACAAGGTTTACGCGGTTTTTACAACGGATTACACCTGGCGTGGGCAGCGGTCTATCCGGAAGAGGGGGCAGCGTGCGGCTGTCAGCCGGACAATACTAAAATGTGACGTAGATAAAACACCCATCGCGGTTTAGCGGGCGGGCTTGCCCGCCGAGTCAATCGTCGGCCAACCCCGGCGGGCAAGCCCGCCCGCTAAACGTGCTCAACCCCCACAGGCCATGATGGAACACGCGATATTTTCGCCGGGCGCTTGACAGATCGGCGATTTCGTGCATAATAGGAGGTTTCGTACCCATGGCGCCTCCCGCCCCATAGACAACCATCACCGATGTAGCGCCGTGGCAGATGGTTCCGGCCGCCGATTCCGGTAGTGCCCGAAGTGTGGCACCCGGCCGGGCAAGAAAGAGTTCTTGTTAGAGGAGTGGCATTTCGATGCGAAACGTGTTTGAAGCGATTCTGGAGTGCGGGCACGACGAGGATTTCGTCCCCGCCGAGAACGGGGAGTTTATCCAGACGGATGCGCCGGCCGGCTCGAAGGCAAAGATCGATATCCTGGCCGAGCGCGTGATGCGCGGCGTGCCGCTGTGGCATCCTGAAGATCGTTCCGACTACGGCGGATTGACCGGCGCCGTGCGGCCCAGAACCTAGCGAGTGCTCGTTTCGCACCCGGGAGCGAACCGTTCCCAGCCTATTCTTCGTGTTCGGCCGGTCCTTGATCGGTTGCGGGAACCACCTTCGCGAGCGGCGGGTTTCGCGGCTCGAGTTCCCCACGCAGCACGCGGATGTTCGCCGGCGCCTGGATGCCCAGACGAACGCGGTCGCCCGTGACGTGTACGACGGTCACCACGATCGACTCGCCGAGTTGGATCCGCTGGCTCTCCCGCCGCGACAAGACCAACATAGCTCTAACCTCCCTGTATGAGTGCGTGAAGTGTCTATATGTACACTTCAGGTTGTGGGTTGTCAAGTGGGCTTCAAGCCGCCGCCCGCTCCAACTCGGGAGCGGTCGTCAACTGGGTCTTTTGGAACCGTTCGCCGCCGGAGCCGTAGAACAGAATCTGGTTCCGGTCCGTCTCCCAGATGGCCGAGAACCGCGTGGCCCTGGGCCCCTGGAGGCAGAAATAAATCCCGCAGGGCTTTCCACTTCGCCTGAGAATCCGTTCCGTCATGGGAAACGCGCCGAATTGGAGCTCGTATTGTTCGCAAATTGTTGTGCTGACGTACTCTCGAAGATCATCCACGCTGTCAATCTGTTGAATGCAAATCAACATTTTGGATCATGGTCTCCTGATGGATTGCATGGACTAGCTATTTCGCGGCCCATGCGTATAAAGGGCAATCTGGGATAAATGCCGACAGAGAAGGCTATCGGCAAAATAGGCCGAGGAATTCGTATCCGTTTACTACCCTTTTCCTTGGCCCAGGACGCGATGCGAGATTCCTGTTCGCGTCGCTAATCCCGTGCGGCAAAGCGGATACCGCGGCCGGTAGCAGCCGGTGGAGCAATCACCGGTTTTTTTCTTTCAAGTCACGGGAGCCCCGCAAAACCGCAAAAGCCAACGCGGTTTGCCCAGCTTTATACCGTGCGCGGCCAGTAGTGAGACGTTTCCGAAGGCGAAACATTGCATTTCAGCCCGCGCAGGCTATGAAAAGTCACCAATTCAAGCCGAAGCGGTCGCCGCCTGGCGGGCGACCCAGGCCGCCCAGCAGCGGCTCGCTGGAGGACGGCTGCCGCTTGCGAGAGGTGGGCACGGGCGCGCCCGGCTCGGCAGACTCCTTGTCCTTCTTCGTCGGTTCCGGCTGCGAAAGGGCCTTGATCGAGAGACTGATCCGCTGGGCTTCCTGATTGACGGCCAGTACCATCACCTCCAACTCGTTGCCTTCGTGGACGACGTCGCTGGTCCGCCAGACCCGCTTGTGCGACAGCTCGGAGATGTGGATCAGGCCCTCGATGCCCGGCTCCAACTCGACGAACGCCCCGAACTCCATCAGCTTGGTTACTTTCCCGCGGACGACGCCGTTGGGCGGGTACTTCGCGGCCGCCGTGCTCCAGGGGTTTTCCAGCAGGTCGCGGTACGACAGGCTGAGCCGTCCGGTGGCCCGGTCGATCTTCTCGATCTTGACCTTGATCGACTGGCCCTCGGCCAGCACGTCGCGGGGATGATTGACCCGGCCCCAGGAGAGTTGGCTGACGTGCAGCAGACCGTCCACGCCGCCGCCGATATCGACGAAGGCGCCGAAATCCATGAGCTTCCGCACGACGCCCTGGTGGACCTGCCCGGGCGCGAGCGAGGCGAAGAAGTCCTTCCTGGCTTCTTCCTTTTCTCGTTCGAGGATGGCGCGGCGGCTCAGAACGAGGTTCCGCCGCACGGGGTTGGCCTCGGTGACCAGGCAGGTGATCCGCTGGCCGACGAACTGGGCCAGATCTTCGACGCGGTAGAGTGCGATCTGGCTGGCCGGAATGAACCCGCGGATGTGGTTGACCTCGCACTCCAGTCCGCCCGTATTGTGCGCGGTCACCTGGGCCTCGACCATCATTCCCTCGGCGAGGTCCTCCCAGTTGCTCACGTCCATGGCCGTGCCGGGCAGGGCCAGGTCGTAAAGGCCGTCTTCCGGGTTGAATCGCTGGATGACGACCTCGATCATGGTGCCGGGCGAGGGGGGCTCGGAGAACTGCCGCACGGAGAGGCAGCCCTGCTCGCGGCCGCCCAGCTCGACGAACACGTCGTCCCGGCGGACGCCCACCACCCGCCCCCGGTGCCGCGATTCAGGCTCCAAGAGCTCCTGGCGGCTCATCGCGTCGCCGACGTACATCAACTCGTCCGCCGACATTCCGCCCAGGGCCTTGGCCAGCTCGTCTTCCATCTCCGGCGAGAGGCGGTCGCGACGGCTGGGAGGGCCGGCCGGCTGCGGCTCTGGAGGCTTGGTC
>JBEKCP010000202.1:0-9165 GCA_050014815.1 Thermoguttaceae bacterium
CTTGATCTTCTTGCCGACCCGCACCAGCAGGTCGTCGAACACGATCGGACATGCCGACCGCACCCGCAGGCACATCCTCCGGCCGTCGGCGACGCCGTAGAACCTGGCGTCCTCCGGGCCCATGTGGACGTGCCGCTCCGCGCGGATCACCCCCTGCTTCAACTCGACGACGCCCTTGGGCCCCACCAGCACGCAGCCGGGCGTGCCCCGGATGCTCCCGCTCGGGCGGACCGGCAGGTCGATCCCCAGCGAGATGCCGTCGGTAAAGGCCAGCTCGACTTGCGTTTCCGGCCGGGTGGGCCCCAATACGCGGACCGTCGGCAGCATCCGCCGCTTCGGCCCGACGATCGCGACCGTCTCCTCCGCCGCGAAATAGCCGTCCTGGTAAAGGTCCTTCTGCACGGTCAGCTTGTGGCCCGCCCCGAACAGGGTCTCGGTGTCCTGGTCCGTCAGGTGGCAGTGCCGGGCGGAAACGCTCACGACGAGGTTCGGCTTCCCGGGCGGGCCGCCCACCTGCGCCAACACGATCTGGCGAACCATCTGCTCGATCAGGCTTCGATCAATCGGGGCCGCTATGCTCATGCTTCGTCCGTCACCTCGGCCACGTGCAGGCTCACGCCCGCGGCCACAATCTTCTTCCGCCATGGGTCCGATATCCGGTCGTCGACCACCAGGTGCCGCACGTCGCCCAGCGGGCAGACGTGGCCGAGACTCTGGTGGCCGAACTTCGTGCTGTCGGCCACCACGATCACCTCGTCGCCGGCGCGGATCATCGCCCGCTCGGTCTCCACCAGCAGCAAGTTGTTGTTGAAAAACCCCTCGTCGCTGATGGCCGCCGTGCTCAAAATCGTCTTCCGCACCCGGACTTCGGCGAGCATCCGGTCGGCATAGGGCCCCCGGGCAACGCCGGTCCGCGGGCAGATGTTTCCGCCGATCAATATTAGGTCGCTGTTGGGGTCGGAGGCCAGAAGATTGGCCACCGGGAGCGAAGTGGTCACCAGGTGCAGCGGCCGGCCGGCCAGCAGCCTGGCGACTTCGTAGGTGGTGCTGCCACCGTCCAACAGAAGGGTATCGCCGTCGTTTACAAGCGATGCCGCGACCCGGGCGATGGCCTTCTTGAGGTCCCACTGGGCGGGCTGCCGGGCGTCGAAGTGGGGCAGTTTTGGGGCCGCACCCGCGTAGAGCACTCCGCCATGGATCCGCCGCGTGGCCCCTTGCTCCTCCAGGTAATCCAAGTCCCTCCTTATGGTGGACTCGGACACCTCCAGGCCATCGACCAGTTCCGGCAGCGAGGCGAACCGGCGGGTCCGGATCAACTCCAGCAGGCGGTTTCGACGCTCTTCGGCGAGCATGGACCAAATCCCCGGGTGCGTTTCGCGATCCCAACAATACTCCCAAAGCCCCCTGAGAGAGGGGGCATGGGGCAAGGACCTCATAGAATCCATCCGAGCATATTATGCCATGGAATGTGAAAGAACGCAAGCGTTTTGCGTCACAAGAATGACAGATTGTGAAATATACCTGCCTGACTGGCGCAAGTGAATAGGTGAGGGGCCAACCGTCTGGTCCCTCTCGCCCTCCGGGAGAGGGTTAGGGTCAATACCGTTCAAATAGCCGCAAGTGACTTGAGGGTAGCGTGTTACGACGTGCAGGGCTGTTGTGACTGCGATGATGTGTGCAAGGAAGGAGGATAACGACGAGCAAACGTTGCTGAGGGGCGTTCACGCCCCTTCCCGGCGAAGCCGGTATTCGGCCCGGCGTTCATGCCGGGTACAAAGGGATCGCGGTATTGTTCATTTCCCGTGATTCTTGCCGTGTCAGCCTCGTTCACGAGGCTCCTGCCCATGACGAGGAGGCCCGTGAAACGGGCCTGACATAGCTTGTGGGTCGTGCGGGAATCCGACCGGCGTAAAACGCCGGCCCTACGACCGCCTGCGGCGGAAAGGCTCGTAAACGAGCCTGTCTGCCGTCGTCCGACGCTTGCCCGAAAATCTTGCCGCACACTCTTTCACGGGCCACTTGACACCACCGCTCGGCGAAGTATCTTAGAGTCACCCTCGGGTGGCCCCTCCTGCTCGCCGTCGAGGGCGAGTTTTGGGACGGCTGTCGCCCGACGAGGTGCGTGCGTAACAGTATCGCAAGCCATGCCAGGAGACGTATACGAATGAGGCCGATGGCCCTGTGACGGCCATCAAAGACAATTGATCGACGCGCAAGCGTCAAGTTTCTGCTTCCCAGAAATCCGCGAACCTGAGCCGCAAGGCTCTTGAATCAACGAAGCAGTGCTTGGACGAGCGCCCCGCGAATGGGGCGCCGGCCAGGTGCTGTTCGTTGATGCCTCTTCGCGGAGGCTCTGGGAGCGGCCATGGTTGGCGCTCCTTTTTTATTGCACTTTCAATCGCGAGGCAGCGTAGCACCCGGATATCCGAGTTCCGATCGTTTCAGAAGCGGCCCGGCGTGCATTCTTGATTTGGCCCACCCTCTTTGGGCTAAGTTTCCCAGCGGTTTCAATGGCGCGAGTTCCTGCGTATTGGTTTTTCCATTCCATGGCGACAAGTCGCCCGCAACTCTTAGGGAGGTGTGTGATGAGAAGGTTGAACGGTTTTTTGGCAATTGTGGCTGGCACCGTCGTAGCAATGGCTACAGCCGATGCGAAGGCGATTGAGTGGCAGACGGTTTACCAGACGGATTTTTCGACGGACCCGGGGTGGATCACTGATAATCCCACTGATCTGCACTGGGATTCGGCTACAGGAACTTACCACGCTTATCAGTTGAATTCCGCAGGGAATTATGCCTACAAGAACATCACGGGGTTTGATCCAACCAAGTCGTGGAAGTTGGTCTTCGACACCACGATCAATTCATGTGGTTGGTCGGCGGGCAATGACTTTGGCCTTTTTAACAGTAATCTAAACTTTGAGATCGGAAATTGTGCGACCGGTTCACAAGGCATTGCCGGTCAGGGGAACTATACCGCTTTGTACGATTTCGGCGGAAATGCTTCTGCCTATGATCCCGCTTGGTCAGTAGGAGTCTGGTATCACAACATACTTCAATTCGATGCCGATTCAGATCAGTTGACGCTGAATATACTGGATCGCACCACGGGGGATCAACTATGGAACCTGAGTTGTCAGGGAAACTCCACCCCTTGGGACATGGCTCTTCTGGGGGTGAGCCGTAAGTGGATGCCTGGTCACCCCGGCACCAGTGGTTCTTCAGCCTGTGACTTTAACCTTGACAACATTACATTGTCACAAGCCGTTCCCGAACCCTCCACCCTCGCCCTCCTCGGTGCCGGCGCCATCAGCCTGCTCGGCTACGGTTGGCGGAGGAGGAGAGGCGACAAACGACGATGAGGAGAAGGAGGAGCGACGGGCCATAGGGTACTGAGTACTCAGTACCAAGTGCCAAGTACGGAGTACCGAGTACCGGGTGCTGAGCGCCACGTCTCCGTGCGGCGCGTCCGCCTCAGAGCGGCATAACCAGCGATCTCACGCCAGCCACGAACCGCCGCGCCTGATCGAGCATGGTTGCGATTTGCTCGGCGGTGAACGTGGCGACATCGCTATAGTCCGCGTCACAGCGATTCTCAAAGACCATTTGAAGAGCGGCGCCGAACTCGGGGGAAACTCGGCCGGTCTTGACGTACTCGCGTTGAAACCACGAGATCACCGCGCGGTGCTTGTGGAAGTCGCGATCGTTGTGAATCGCCAACGCGGAAGCCGCATAGAACATCGCGTAATAGCACCGATTGACCGCGCTGAGACTCGAACCACGATCGGCCAACATCGAGGCATCGGCGAGAACGGAATCCGCCTTGGCCATTCGGATCGTTACAAGTTGCTGTCGCTGGTCGTCCGAGAGTGTCATACGACGATTCCGTCGGCCGTTACGTGCTGCACGTAGGGAGTGAATGAGAGTGGAGGAGTACGCAACTGCTCCTCCGAGTAGAAGTGCAGATCAAACAGCACGGCCTGATCCATTTGGATGTCTAACTGCCGGTAAAGGATTTCGTCCCTCTGTTGACGGCTCAACGGCCGCCGCGTGACACACAGCACGTCGTAGTCGGAATCGGGGTCCGCGCCGCCATCGACGCGGGAACCGTAGTGGTACAGCCGCACAAAATCATCCCCCAGCGCTGACTTGAGCATCTCGCGCAACTCGATCACACAGGGATGGGGGACGCGTTTGGATTGGTTCGTCTCAAGCGATTCCACGACGGCGCTCCGATCGGCACGGAGTGGGGACAAGCATTGCACCACCTGAGTATAGGGTACGTCGCCCGACTTGAAGCGTCAAGCTCTCCCCGCAGGGGCCGGTCCCCCGTTACTCTATGCTCCGCGGGGGCGGCTTGGTCTCGCCGGGGGTGCCCAACC
Source organism: Thermoguttaceae bacterium (assembly GCA_050014815.1). Classification (GTDB taxonomy): domain Bacteria; phylum Planctomycetota; class Planctomycetia; order Pirellulales; family Thermoguttaceae; genus JBEKCP01. The sequence goes on from JBEKCP010000202.1 coordinate 4,383, forward strand.
TCATCACGCGGGTGGCCCGGATAGCTTGCCTATCCGGGCCGCACCGGCGGCCAGCGGCTTCGGTACGGCCTCTTGTGCCTTCGGCACCCCGATAGCAAGCTATCGGGGCCACCCGGCGCAGGCGAGACGCCTGCACCACAACAGATTCAGCGCCTTGTTCTTTTGCGGGACCCAAAACACGGATGACACGAATCATGACCGAAGCAAACGATTCTCCGAACGTCGATTGGTCGTTCCTCGACACGTCGCTGCCGCTCGGGGAGCGCGTGGAACGCCTAGTCGCGCAGATGACCGTCGACGAGAAGACCTCGCAGATGGTCCATTCGGCGCCGGCGATCGAGCGGTTGCGCGTGCCGGCGTACAACTGGTGGAACGAATGCCTGCACGGAGTGGCGCGGGCGGGCAAGGCCACCGTCTTCCCCCAGGCCATCGGCATGGCCGCCAGCTTCGACGCGCCCCTGCTGGAACAGGTCGCCGCGGCGATCTCCGACGAGGCCCGGGCGAAACACCACCAGGCGATCCGGCAGGGGAACCGCCGCGACTACTTCGGGCTGACGTTCTGGTCGCCGAACATCAATATCTTCCGCGATCCCCGCTGGGGCCGCGGACAGGAGACCTACGGCGAGGATCCGCACCTGACGGGCCGGCTGGGGGTGGCTTTCGTGCGGGGCTTGCAGGGCGACGACCCGCGGCACCTCAAGGTCGTCGCGACCCCGAAGCACTTCGCCGCCCACAGCGGGCCGGAACGCGAGCGGCACACTTTCGACGCCGCCGTCAGCCCCCGCGACCTGGCGGAGACGTACCTGCCGGCCTTCAAGGCATGCGTCCGGGAGGGGAAGGCGGCCTCGGTTATGGCCGCCTACAACCGCCTGAACGGCGAGGCGTGCTGCGCCAGCCCGACCCTCCTGGAGGACACGCTGCGGCGGGAGTGGGGCTTCGAGGGTTACGTGGTCTCGGATTGCGGGGCCATCGACGACTTTCACAAGCACCACAAGGTGGCGGCCACGGCGGCCGAGGCCGCGGCCATGGCCGTCAGGAACGGTTGCGACCTGACCTGCGATCTGGCCTGCCCGTGCAGTTACGGCGACTTGCTGCTCGCCCTGCGGCAGGGGCTCGTCAGCGAGGCCGAGATCGACCGGTCGGTCCGGCGGTTGTTCGCGGCCCGGTTTCGCCTGGGCATGTTCGACCCCGAGAGCGAGGTCCGTTATGCGTCCATTCCGCCGGAGGTCGCCCACTGCCAACGGCATCGCGAACTGGCGCGGCAGATGGCCCGCGAGTCGATCGTCCTCCTGAAGAACGATCGCGGACTGCTGCCGCTGGCGAAGGAACTCCGGCACGTCCTGGTGGTGGGTCCGAATGCGCGGAATCCCGATGCACTGCTGGGCAACTACTGCGGCATCGCCCCCCGCATGTGTACGCCGTGGGACGGCATTCTCGACGCCCTGTCCCCCGGCTCCGCCATCGATTACCTCGAAGGCTGCGACCTCGCAAGCGACAAGCCGGTCCAGGAGAAGGAGTTGAAGTGGTATTTGGCCAAGAAGGACCCGGAGCTGATCGTCGCGGTGCTGGGCTACACGGCCGCGCTGGAGGGCGAGGAGGGCGATACGGCCATGGCCGAAGGGGACCGCGGACGCCTGGCCCTGCCCGGCCGCCAGCAGCAACTCCTGGAGCTGTTGGTCGCCAGCGGCAAGCCGGTGGTCCTGGTGGTAGCCGGCGGCAGCCCGATCGACCTCGCCTGGGCCCGAGACCACGTGCCGGCGATTCTCCTGGCGTGGTATCCGGGCGAGGAAGGGGGCGCGGCGATTGCCGACGTGCTCTTCGGCGATTGCAATCCGGCGGGCAGGCTGCCGATCACGCTCGTCCGGTCGCTGGACGACGTGCCGCCGATGGGCGACTACGCGATGCGCGGCCGCACGTACCGCTTCTCCAATCGCGAGCCTCTCTACCCCTTTGGGCATGGGCTGAGCTACACGCGGTTCGCCTACGGCAATCTCCGCCTCAGCCGCCGGGCCATCGCGGCGGGCGACCAGGTCGAGGTCCGCGCCGAGGTCCGGAACGCGGGCGACCGCGCCGGCGATGAAGTGGTGCAGTTGTACGTGTCCGACCTGGCCGCCTCGGTGCCGGTCCCCAAGCTGCACCTGGAGGGTTTCCGGCGCGTACACCTCTTGCCCGGACAGACCGTCCAGGTCGCATTCACGCTTGGTCCCGAGCAGTTCGCGGCGTACGACGACCAGGGGCGGCCGATGGTCGAGCCGGGCGAGTTCTTGATCTCGGTCGGCGGCGGCCAGCCGGGCGGTCCCGCCGGCGGCGCCGTCCAAACGAAGCTGACAGTAACCTGATCTCCGCGATTCTTGGAGCAACCACTGGCGGCCGCGGCCATCCTCGGGTATGGTAACAGTTTATACGGAGCCTCGATACCATGCGTTTTCTGCCATTACTATGCGTCCTGTCGGTCGGTGGGATAGCCATGGCTGCGATCGGTGCGGAGCAGGGCGTGCTTCGGGCCGGCGCGGCGCGGGTTGACATCACGCCGCCGGAGAATGCCGGCGTGCGGTTGTGGGGTTACGACGAGCGGGTGGCGCCTCTGGCCGGCATCCGCGACCACATCTATTACCGCGCGATCGTCCTGGACGACGGCCGCCAGCAGGCCGCCCTGGTCAGCGGGGAAGCGGCCTTGATCACGGACGGCTTCTGGGAGAAGGTCACCGCGCGGATCGAGAAGGAACTCGGCATTGCCGCGGCCAACGTGCTGCTCTCGGCCACGCACACGCATAGCGGGCCGGAGCCGGCCTATTGCGACTCCGAGGAGGTTGCCGCCAAGGCTTTCGAGGCGGTCCGGCTGGCGAAGGCCCGGCTCCAGCCCGCGCGGATCGGCGTCGGCGCCGGCCGGTGCAACGTCAACATCAATCGCCGGGCGCGGACCGCAACCGGCGACGCCCGCGGCGGCTGGTGGCTGGGCCAAAACGCGGACGGCCCCTCCGACAAGACGATCCACGTCGTCAAGATCGAGGCCGCCGACGGCAAACCGATCGCCCTGATGGTCAACTACGCCGCCCACGGCACGACGATGGGGCGGGAGAACCTGATGCTCTCGGGCGATCATCCGGGGGCCTGCTCCCGCTTCCTCGAGGCCCATTACGGCGAGCCGGTCGTGGCGCTTTGGACCAGCGGGGCTGCGGGCGATCAGGACCCGCTCTACGCCTACCAGGCCAGGTTCGGCGGCCGGCTCAGCCCGGTAGACGTGCTGGGCCGGCTGCAGGGCGAAGAGGTGATCCGCGTCGCCGCCGCCATCAAGACCGCGTCGCAGGGCCCGATCCGCGCGGTGCAAGAGGTCGTGACGGCCCCGGGCCAGCGGAACACCAGCGGCATGGCCTTTCGGCCCGACGGGAGCTACAAGTTCGTCGACGCCCCGCCCGTGCGGATTCGCCTTTCGGTGCTCATGATCGATCGGATCGCCCTGTGCGGCGTGTCGGGCGAGGTGTTCTCGCTCATCGGGCAGCGGCTCAAGAAGGAGTCGCCCTGCGAGCAGACCATCCTGATCACCCATGCCAACGGATCGAGCGGTTACCTGCCCAACGACGACGCCTACGATCAGATCAGCTACGAGATCATGGTCACCGGCGTCAAGCGCGGGGTGGAGCAGATCCTCATCCGCGGCCTGCTCGACCTGCTCGGCCGAAAGGAATGAGTCCGGGCGGCAGGGAGCGTGCGCCCTTCGGGCGGCAAACCACGGCCGGGGCACCACTAACGCACGACACCGGCCCCCAAGGTTGATGTTTCCGGCGGATGTGGTAGCTTGTGGTGCTGGTAAGCGGTGCCCGGTGCGATAGAAAAGCGGGGGAACACGCGCATGCCCGACGAAAAGGCCATTCACGCCGCGCTGGCGAAGTTCGCCGAGACAGTGGCCGCAAAGATGTCGCAACTGACCGCCGGCGAGCCGGAGGACCAGCTCCGGGGCCCGTTCGAGGTCTTGTTGCAGGAGATAGGCCGGGCATTGTTCCTGAAAATCGTGTGCACCGGGGAGACAATGCTGCCCGGCCGGATGGGCAAGCCTGACTATGCTGTACATTCCAACAAGCTCTTGGCCGGCTACGTTGAGTTGAAGGCCCCCGGCCTCGGCGCGAACCCCGACCGATTCACCGGCCACAACCGCGAGCAATGGAAGCGGTTCCAGTCGATTCCCAACCTGATCTACTGCGATGGCAACGACTGGAGGTTGTACCGAAGCGGCCAACCTGCCGGGCGTCCCGTCCGCGTCTCCGGCGACGTGGCAACCGACGGCAAGAAGGCCGTGACTGCCGGGGACGCTCAGGCATTGATCGGATTGCTGACAGAGTTCCTGTCCTGGCAGCCCATAATCCCCAAGAACGTCAAGGAATTGGCTGGGTTGCTCGCACCACTGTGCCGGATGCTTCGTGACGACGTGACGGACGCATTGAAGGACCCGCAATCGCCCTTGGTACAACTGGCGAAGGACTGGCGCCAACTCCTCTTCCCGGACGCCGAGGACGAGAAGTTTGCCGACGCGTACGCACAGACCGTCACTTTTGCTCTTTTGTTGGCCCGCAGCGAAGGCGCCCGACCATTGACGCTGGCCAGCGCCGAAAGCGGACTCGCGGCCGAACACAGCCTTTTATCGCGGGCGCTCCAGGTCTTGACCGACCCGGCGGCCCAGGCGGAAATCTCCGCGTCGCTGAACCTTCTGCTCCGCGTTGTCGGCGAAGTGCCGCCGGAAGCCCTGACCGGGCCCAAGGACCCCTGGCTATACTTCTACGAAGACTTC
>JBEKCP010000203.1:0-9158 GCA_050014815.1 Thermoguttaceae bacterium
CGGGCCAATCCGAACCGGCGCCCCGATCGGCATGGGATGCCCCCCAACGATTGATCCTCGTCGGTACGGTGCTCCTGCTGGCCTCCGTGGCCGTGGCTATCGCCGTCTATCAATACCGGCCCAAGGCCCCCGGCCAGACCATTACCCCGGAGGTCGTCCAGCGCAATGTCGAGCAACTGTCTCCCCTGGCGAGCATCCACGTCTTCCACATCCTGGTCGACTCGGGGCTCGGCGTCGGGCCGAAAGACCCGTCGCAGCAAGAATACCAAACGGCGATGGACCGCTACCGGGGGTGGCTGGGGCTCTTGGCCCTTCTGGGCATAACGGGAGCGGTACTGATCGGCATGGGGATCGCCGGGGCCGCCCGTGCGCGGTCGCGCACCACGGAGACGTAATCTGAGATAAACCTTCCCTCATTACCACGGGAGAAACGATCATGAGCTTACGGGTCGCTTCATGGCGGTGTTTCTTGGCAGCGGCAGGGCTGTGGGGACTGCTGGGCAGTCCTTATGGCGTTCTAGCCGCTGGGGCTGATGATTCTGCGGAACCTCGTGGCCCCGCGGCCGCCCGAGAGGTCGAGCAACCCGCAAAGCCGGCCCCCAGACACATGCACTCGCGACATGTCGAGCCGGCCGACCTCCTGCGGGCGGCGGCCGAGGAGTTGCAGGCGGCGGGACGGCAGCGGGAGGCCAATCGCGTCCTGCGGCTCGTGGAGGACCTGGAGGCCGCGGAATCGGGCAGCCGCCCGGGCCCGACCGCACCGCGGTTGGAAAGCCGTCCGCCAGTCCCGCCCCCCGCTCCGCCAATTGCCCGCAACGACGCCGAGCAACTCCGGCGCGAGATGCAGGAATTGCGACAGCAGCTCCAGGGCGAGATGCAAGACCTCCGCCGGCAGCTCCAGCATGAGATGCAAGAACTTCGGCAGCAACTCCAGCACGAGATGCAAGACCTCCGCGAACAGGTCCAACGCGAGGTACACGATCGCGCGGGACACAAGTAGTTTCTCGCCGCCGCTGGAAGCCAAGAACCCCCGGATGCAATCCGGGGGCTTTGGGTCCCAAATCCCCAAATCCCCAAATCCCCCAAATCCCTCTCACAACACCTCGCCCTGGAGGGTGAGGACCAAGTGGCGCCGCGGCCCGCGGCGGCGGTGCTCGCACAGACAGATCCCCTGCCACATGCCCAGGCAGAGACGGCCCTCGCGGACGGGGACCACGAGCGAATTGCCCATGAGCGAGGCCTTGACGTGGCCCGGCATGTCGTCGTCGCCTTCCTCCGCGTGCCGGTAGGGGAAGCTCTGCGGGACCAGGGCGTCCAGCACGCGATCGAGGTCCACCAGTACGTCCGGATCGGCGTTTTCGTTGATCGTCAGCGAGGCCGACGTGTGCTGGAGGAACACGTGCAGCAGGCCGACCTTCACCTGGGGGATCTCCGGCAGGGCCTCCAGGATTTCAGCGGTGATCGGGTGGAAGCCCTTGGAGTGGGGGGGCAACTGGACTTCGCGTTGAAACCATCGCACGGTCGAGCCCTCGGGCATTTAATAGTCTGCGCGGGCTGAAGTGCGACATTTCGCCTTCGGAAACGCATCATTACTCCCCGCGCACGGTATAGAGTCGGACGACCCTCCCAGTTTACACGGAAACGGCAGCCGGGAAAGGAGGTCTTGGATCTTGGGTCTTCGGTTCCAAGACCCAAGACCTAAGATCCAAGACCTCGCTGGGACGACTCCAAACCCAATATCGCTGCTACAGTCCCGTTTGGCTTGGAAGGAGCCGCGCGGTACAATACCCATTATGCCCTGCAAACATCTTCACGAACTGTACGAGATCTGTCAGACGCACAATCTGAAGCTCAGCAGTACGGACCTGATCCGGATCGTCTGCCCCACGTGTGGGGTAGAGGACGTGTGTCCCTCGGTGCTCTGCGAGGAATACGAGTCGCGGCATGTTCAGCAGGCCCCGGCAAATTCCTCGAAGGACGCGGGTGCGCAAGGCGGGGCGGGGGGGGCCCCGGGACGGCCAGGGTCGTAGGATCTACCCTGCGGGACTTTGCGGGCTCCCGGGCGGGGCGATATACTGAAGCGTTTGGCGATTTCATTCCTTCAGGGCACCCCGCTCATGCCCACCTATGTGGTTCGTTACGGCATCATGCGATTCCTGGGGGTGTTCTCGGCCCAGGGGAATACCGTCTACCGCCGGGGTGAATGGGTCATCGCGCGGACCGATCGCGGCCTGGAAGACGGCGAGGTGCTCTGCGAAGGGACCCAGCCCGCGGTGGCGTGCCTGAAAGACCCCTTCGAGGGGCAGATCCTCCGAGAAATGACGCCGGAGGACCGCCGGGAGTTGGGCCGCCTCCGCGAGCAGGCCAACCGCGAGCTTGGCGTTTGCCAGGAGTACGTCGCCCGGCTGGGCCTGCCCATGCAATTGGTGGAGGTCGAGCATATTTTCGGGGGGGAGCGGATCGTCGTCTACTACCTGGCGGAGAACCGGGTCGATTTCCGCGAGTTGGTCAAGCTGTTGGCCGGCGAGTTCCAAACCCGCATTGAAATGCGGCAGATCGGCGTCCGCGACGAGGCGAAGCTCCTGGCCGACTACGGCGATTGCGGCGTGCCGGTCTGCTGCAATACGCACCTGGTCGAGATGCCGCCCGTCTCGATGAAGATGGCCAAGCTTCAGAAGGCGACGTTGGACCCGACGAAGATATCGGGGCGTTGCGGGAGGTTGAAGTGCTGCCTCCGGTACGAATACGAGATGTATGAGCGGCGAGAGCTGCCGCAATTGCCGTCGGAAGGCGGCCCTTCCGAACGAACGGCCCCCGCCGAGGAGATTCGACCGTTGGCCCCGTAAGCCCGGCACGCACGCATGCTCGACCCCGCGATTGTGCAACTCCTGGAAGACGACCGCCGCTACCCGTTGGAGGCCTATATCTTCGTCTTTGAATCGCTCCACTATGCACAGAATGTGCTGGGCATGGGGGCGGACCGGCCCAGCGAGCCTCGGCCGCACCCCGGCGCGAGCGAGGAGGGCGAGGAGACCGAGGAGGGCGAGGAATTCAAGATCAGCGAAATGGGCGAGGAGAGCGGGCCCCAACACCATGTCACCGGCCAGGAGTTGTGCGAAGCCATCCGCCGCTACGCCCTGGAGCAGTACGGCTACATGGCCAAGCTGGTGCTGAATAACTGGGGGATCCGCGCTACGGGCGATTTCGGCGAAATCGTCTTCAATCTGATCCGCATCGGACGGATGCGGAAGACGCCCGGCGACCGCCGCGAGGACTTCGACGACGTTTACGATTTCGAGACCGCGCTTTGCCAGGAGTTCCGGATCTCGATGCCCCGGTAAGGCCCGGCCGAAAACAAAACCTCCGGATTCGGCCACGGATGGAACACGGATCGAACACGGATTCATCCGTGGCCGCCTCTTCCGCGGAGTTGTTATGAAGGGAAAAGCAACCGCTCGCTCCGCCGTCCACCGCTGGCTGCTGGCGATTGCCGTTGCCCTGGAGGCGGCCTGGATCGCTTTCCTGACCGCGCTGGCGCTGAGGTGAAACTACCTCCGCGACGCGGGCACCCCCGCGACGCAGTCGCGGGGCTTTTGGCCGCCTTCTGACATTACTCCCGACGGTCGTTCTTGTCGATGATGTCCTGGAGGATGAAGGGCTTAGGGAACGTCTCGTCCAACTGCTTCAAGAGCTTGCGATAGTCGCGGATCGACTGCATCAGGTCGTAGCCGGTGTTGCTGTCTTCCTTGAAGGTCGGGTAGCGGTCCAATACGGTCCGCCAGGTCTTGAATCCCCGCTCGTAGGCGGCGCGTGCCGTGAGCAGGTCGGCGCGGTGGAATGCCTGGTCGGCCTCGTAGATAGCCTTGCGGGCGGCGATGGTCTCCGGGTCCTGCTCGACCTCGGCCCGGAGCCGCCAATAGTCGAAGTTGACCTTGGACCGTTCGCGGCGGACGTAGTCGGCCATTTCCGTGGCGTGACTGGCCTCGTCGGCGAGCTTGAGGGCTTCGCGGCGGGCGGGGCCGGTGACGCGGCGGGCGATCTCCTCGTTGCTCACAGCCAGCCGCGGCCCGGCGTCGGCGGCAAGGCGGGCCTGCTCGGGGGTGCGTTTCTCCGGCGGGGCGTCGCAGGCCGCCTTCTCGGCGTCCGTGAGCTTCGCACGCTTCTCCGCAGCGAGCTTGTCGCGCACGCCGGGCGCCAGTTTGTCCAGCTCCGCGGCAGCCCGGCGGGCCGCCTGCTCGTGCATCTCCTGGTCGTTCAGCCGGATGTTGACGTCCCAACTGGTGGGGATTTCCCGGCGGCCGTAGTCGTACCAGTCGTCGGCGGCCTGCTTCCAGGCCCGCGCGGCCACGCCGCCGAAGTCCCCGTCCTTCTCCACGGCCTCGCCGTAGTAGAACTGGGCCATGGGGGCGTTGGAATAGAAGATCACGTCGGACAGTCCGCGGATGGGATGTTCGTCGTCCACGCGGTCTTCGGCCTCGCGGAACCACGCTTTGCCGACCAGCCAGTTGTCGCCGAGGCCGCGCATCGCCGGGGGCAGCGAGCTGCGGTACAGGTCGTCTTCCTTGAAGAGTTTCCGGTAGAGGGCGGCTTCGTCCGCCCGGCCGATCTTCTGCGAGGTGAACCAGCCGAGGTCCCAGACCAGCCGGGGCTCGTGCTCGTTGTATTGGGCCCCCCGCTGCATGAACTTGATCCCCTCCATGACCCAGTAGTACTTGTCGTGGTAGTCGTCGAAGGCGACGGAGACGTTGTAGGAGAGGTTCCATGCCTGGAATCGCCACACGCCGATCGAATGGGGCTCGAGTTTGCTGATCTGCTCCAGCGCGGCGCGGAGGTTGGTCCAGTCCTTCTTCATCTTGTACCTTTCGGCTTTCGACCACAGCAACGTGGTGGCCACCCCGCGCATGCCGAGAGCGGCCAGGCGGATGGTCTCGATCGCAGGGTCGATCTCGCCGATGTCGACCTGGGTGAGCTTGTAGTCCTTGCGGAGCCGGGCGAGCACCCCGCCGGCGCGCCCCCGCTCCCCCTTGGGGTCGACGGCCCGAGTCGCCGGGTGGCTCAGCCAGTACAGCGGCATCAACAGCAGTCCCATGGCCGCCACGTAGACCACTTTTCTGACGAAGGAGCGGTCGCGGGCACTCTTGGGGATTGCGGGGTTCATTTTGCCACCTCGCGGACCTTCAGGAAGAGATAGCCGGCCACGAGCGCCGGCACCACGAACGCCGCTGCGCGAAACAGGCACTTGAAGAAGATCGCCCAACTGATGTCGAAGCCGAAAGCAACGTAGTCGACCAGGTCGAAGTGTCCGAAAGCGGGCAGGACCGACGAGAGGACCCCGAGCAGCCACTGCATGACCATGTCGATCATCTTGGCCACGTTGGTCTGGAGCCCCGGCTCCAGCGGCATGATCATGTTCTGCTGCGTCCCGATGCGGATCAAGGACTCGGCCGGTCCGCCGCCGATAAGCTGCTCGCCCGTCAGCCCGGCGACATAGGCGATGTGATCGGCGCAGAGCCCCGCGACGGCGGTCGCCGCCGTGGCGACCAGCGCCACCGGGGCGCTGAGGAACGTGCTCAGGGTCACGCCCGTCACCAGCACCAGCACCATCTGGAGCCACAGGCCGGTGAACGCCTTGAGGAAGTTGAGGAAGAACGAGGCGTCGCCGGCGCGGAAGTAGAGGTCTGCCTGGGCGGCGCCGAAGTATTGTGCCCGCTCGATGCACTGGAGGCCGACCTCCAGCCGGCCGTCGTCGGAGACCATACTCTCGACGGCCAGCATCAGGAGCGGGTCCCCTGCCTGGATCGTCTGGCCCTTGCCGACCCGCAGCTTGAACACGTGCCCGGCGCGGGGAGTGTGGATTGAGACCACGTCCTTGTCGGTCTTCACTTTGGCCACCACGTCGTTGGCTGCGACCCGGTCCCCCTCATTGACCAGCACGTCAACGAGCTCGCCGCTGTGGATGTTCTCGCCCAACTCGGGTAACTCAACGTCGAAATGGTGCAGCAGGTCGATCGTTTCGGTGCGGCCGTCGGCCTTGCGGTCCACAAGGGTTCGGGGGATCGACTGGACGTCGGTGGCGAACTTCTTGGCCCCGAAGTTCCGCACCTCGACCTTCCGCTGCGTCTGGGGGTTACGGACCCAGAGCGTCCCGAGGATCGGCTTGGCGACGTCGCCCTTGTGCGAGCGGAAGACCTCGATGGTCATCTCCAGCGGGATGCCGTCGGGGAACTTCGACTTGGGGAACAACCGGTCGTCGATCCCCTCGAAGGTCCAGATGGCCGCGGCCTTGCCCCCGCCCTGGATGAAGCTGCGGTAGGTCCACTCGTCGCCCACATTGACGCCCTTCTCGACCTCCCGGCCCTGGCTGTCCGTGAAGCGGAGCTTGCCGTAGACGGGCACCCGGGCCACCAACTGGCCCTGGGGCTGGCCGACCCGATAGACGGCCGGCTCGCCGTCGCCCTCGATCGAAACGTTGTGCGTGTGGCCCTGCTTGGTCTCGACGACCGCGTTGCCCGCCGGGTCGATCGTCACTTCGTGCTGGTGGTCGTTGGCGACGCCCGTGAGTCCCTTCTTCCACGTCCCCAGGCGGCCGGGCAGGACCTCGTCGTGAAGGTGCGCGGCGGTAAGCTGGTGCGTGTGCCTCAGGCCCCGGACCGTGAACGCGTAACTCACCACCGCCATGCCGCCCAGCAGCAAGGTCCCCACCAGAGTGAACCCCAACACCCGGCCCAGGACGATCTCGCTCGCCCGGACCGGCTTGGTCACGATCGTGTGGATCGTCCGGTCCTTGATGTCCCCGGGCAGGCTCAAGGCACTGAGGAACAGCGCCAAGAGCAGCAGCAAGTAGCCGGTCGTGGTCAGCACGACCTGGAGATACAGCCGGGCCGGCTGATCGCTGCTGGGACTGATGAACCAGCCGGCGAAGGCCATCAACACGAGGAAGACGGCGAAGACCACGAGCGCCCTGCGGCGCAACGAATCGCGGAAGGCGAGCCAGGCGAGGGCCGCCACCCGCCGGGGCGAGGTCCGCACCAGATCCAGGACTGTTTCCACCAGCGCCCGGCCGCTGCGGACGGTTGCCTCGACCGGTCCGCTGCGGAGGGCCGCCACAAACCAGCCGAAGGCGAACGTCACTGCCACCAGGGTCGCGACGACCATGATCCAGCGATACAGCGCCCCTTCATACCATTGCGGTCCCAACAGCAGGCCGAGTCCGCGGACCGGCAGTTCGAGCAAGGCGGCCACGAGCGTTCTGGTGGTGATCGCCGGCGTTTCGGGCGCTGGTTCACCGGCTGACGATTCGACCGCTTCGCTGGCGGCCGCAGCGGCCGGGGCCTCGGCGGGGACGACCGTCCAGTCGAGCAACCATAGCGCGGCGAAGAACCCCGTCACCAGCAGCACGCCCCAGGCGGCCAGGCCCGCCGTTTTCCCCGCGCCGCGGCTGACCATCAGCGGCCCGCGCCTCAAGGCCCGCACCGCCCACCAGGCGGCAAGCACCGCCAGGGGTATCATCGCTGCCGCCGCGGGGGTTCTCAGAAGGGCGCCGTCGAACCAGCGGACGCCCAGGAGCCAGTCCCAAAACGGCGTTGTGTCGAGGTTCTCGTTAACCATGCTTGGGGTCCGCGCGCGAGCACGAAGCTCGAAATCCGAAATCCGAAATCCGAAACAAATTCAAATTACCTAAACTCCCAATGACAAAAAGGCCGGCGCACCGCGGGCGCAATCCCGGTCAGACGCAAACGACCCGTTTGGAATTTCGGGTTTGGAATTTGTTTCGGATTTCGGATTTCGATATTCGGACTTGCCGACGATATTTCTGCTCAAATGCTCAATCCAATGTTTCATTGGCCTGCCCGGTGCGGACACGGCGGCCCGGATGGGCCTCGCTCTCCTCGATAACCCGCACGAACAGCTCCTCCAACGTCGCCGTGGGGTTGCCGACCGACTGCACCGTGCCGTTGTGACGCTCGACCACCTGCCGGATCTCCGCGACCGCCTCGTCGCTCAGGCTGGACGTGTGGATCTCCGTCACGTCGCGGACCTTCAGAAGGTCATCGACACGGCCCAGTTCCTTCAACTCGCCCTGGTGGAGGATCGCGATGCGGTCGCAAACGTCCTGGACGTCGGCCAGCAGGTGGCTGCACATGAGGATCGTCTTGCCCTGCTTCTGCAAGTTCAGGATGAGCGACTTCATCTCGTGGGTGTGGATGGGGTCCAGCCCGCTGGTGGGCTCGTCCAGAAAGAGGACCTCGGGATCGTTGATCAGGGCCTGGGCCAGGCCGATGAGGCGGGTCATGCCCTTGGAGTATTCCCGCAACTGGCGGCGGCGGGCCTTGGTGAGCCCGACCATCTCGATCAGGTCGGCCGTCCGCTGCCGGCGGACATTCCGGGGCATCTTGAACAGCCGCCCGTAAAAATCGAGCGTCTCCTCGGCGTTGAGAAACCGGTAGAGATAGGACTCCTCCGGCAGGTACCCGATCCGCTCGTTCTTGGTGACCTCGGTGGCGTCCCTCCCGAAGACGAGGGCCTGCCCGCTGGTGGGAAACAACAGGCCCAACAGGAGCTTGATGGTCGTGGTCTTGCCGGAGCCGTTGGGCCCCAAGAGGCCGAAGACCTCGCCGCGGCGGACCTCCAGGTCGAGGGCCTTCAGGGCGCGGACCTTCTGCCGGCCCCAGAAATCACGATAAACCTTGCTGAGATTCCGCGTCTCGATGACGACTTCCGCGGGGGCGCCCGGCGTCTCAGGCGACAGAAGAATAGGCGCCTGCGACAACGGCCAGCGCGGTTGGGGCCCCTCCGGTCCCTCCGGCTGGTATTCCGCGTCGCCAAAGGCCAAGATCGGATAGAAGATGAACGGCAAGAAGACCAGCCCGACGCCAAAACCGGGTTCCTTGCCGAAGTTTTTCGCTTGGTCCATCGCAACGACAAGGGCGACGACCAGGTTGACCAGGGGGACAAAATAGAGGACGAGCCACCACCCCGGCCTGCCCGCCACTTTCAGCATCAGGTATTGACGGTAAACGGGGACGAGAGCGCCCCAGCCCGGCCGTCCGGCCTTTGTAAACACGATCCAGACGCCGGCGATCGCCAGGGCGCTGAGGGCCAGGACGGCCAGGAAGACGAACAGGCCCAGCGTGGAGCCTGCCCTTTCTGTGTCCTCC
>JBEKCP010000204.1:0-9139 GCA_050014815.1 Thermoguttaceae bacterium
GCACGGTCTCCTGACCGTGCCACAACAGTGCATCCTCTGGCCATTGGCGGTCAACGGTCCGGCACAACCTCCAGAACGTTCGCATCGGCAGTGAACTCGACCTTGTGAATCATGTACCGCTTCAGGACCGACAGCAGCGCGGTCCGCTGCTCCTTGTCGTCTCCGTTCATGATTCCACACGCCTCTCCATCCGTGATGGTCCACCCGTGCTTTTCCCACTTCCACTTCGAGCATGGGCGCAAGCAAGTGTTCGTCAGGCGCAGGATCCCATGCGCGCTGGGGTGCTCGTTCCTTAGCCGCTGCAATTCCGCAGCGAGACGTTTTAGTTGTTCATCCGGAGTCACAATTCCGCCCCTTCACGCATGGGAAATCAGCAATTCCTCAGCCACGGATGTAACACGGATTCGACACGGATGTTTTGGTAAGCAAATTGCTTGGATTCGCCCCGCGTTCTGTCGAAGGCGATCGCTGGCTGGCGCAGGTCCGTCCTCGCCCCCTGTCTTCCATCCGTGTTTGATCTGTGTTCCATCCGTGGCCGAATCCGAAAGTTCTTCGGCCGAGCCTTAGCCCGTCGCGTCCTGCTGATCGGTTTCGAACGCCTGTAGGCTTCCCCAGCGACGGGCCCGCCGCTTCGCCGACCACGCGCGGCGGATTTCTGCCGTAATACGTGCGATTTCCGCCGGCGTCGGCCAGCGATTGGCTGTGACGCCGGATCCGCCCGAGGCTTTCTGCCCTTGGTCGCACATACTGCTTACAGAATCGACGTCTCGTTGTTTACGCGGGCTTGACGTTCTCGGCGCGAGGTCCCTTGGGACCGTGTCCGTCGTTGTAGGTCACCGCCTGCCCCACGCTAAGCGCCTCGATGGCCGTTCCTTCCAGTGCGCTGTGATGGAAGAACAAGTCACCCCGTTCCCCTGCGATGAACCCGAATCCCTTGTCTGCGATCAGCTTCTTGATCGTTCCCTGCGGCATACTGCAACTCCTTGGAAAGTGAGAAAACACGTGGGCCGCTCTCTCTTCACCCAGAGCCCCTCATCGTCGAGGAAGAATGCGGTCGGACAGTAGAGGGAGAAAATCAACCGCAACTGGAGAGCGGCGCCTTCAGGAAAGGCTGCCGATACAGGAATTGCAGAGTGACCAGAACGAGAGCACTTACAATGGCTAGGGGCTCACATCGCTTCTCACCGCTATCACTATAGTATATCACGGGCATGAGAAAAAAGAAAGGGGGGCGCGCGGCGCTGGGAGTAGTGCAGTTTGGCCGGAAATCTCCCGGAGTGTAGGGAGAACAGGGCTACGGGCCGAATCTGGCCTTGCCGCGGCTCAGACAATCAAGCAGGATCCCCCCCATTATGGGACTCGACTTGATTCCCGCTCGGCTGCGGAAGAAGTACCAGATTGAGGAACGGCTGCACGCCTGTTCCATTTTACACGCTGCAAGGGCCGCGGTTGCTGGTAAACCGCGCTTGATTGCGGAAGCGCGTGCCCGATTCGCAACATCAGGCTATCGCACGTCGCAAGATCGGGCGACGGGCTCGCTCCCGAACGAAACGCCCCATCCTGCTGGCTGAACTCGAACGCCAAGAAACGACCCAAGGGGCAGGCAGGGGAGACCATGCCTAACCCCTTGTGTCTCTTAGAGTACCGGAGGCCGGACTTGAACCGGCACCCTCTTGCGAGGACTGGATTTTGAGTCTAGTGGATCGCCGTAAGTCCTTATCTGGTAATGCGCGTTGCAACCCAAAATGGCCGAATATGGCCTTTTTGGGTTGCAAAACGGGTTGCAAGTGTTACACTGGTATTCTGCGAGTTGCAACCATACCAGAAAGGGATTGCCGGTGGCCGCAATAGTGGAACACATGACGTGGTTGCCCGCCAGTGCCAAGTGCAGCCTCTCCCCCTGCACGTTCTTCAAACGAGGTGATGAAATCGGCAACCACCTTGAGCGCGTAACAATCGTCAAGGTTGTAACGGATCAGACGATCTTTTGATGAGACATCGCGAGTGCGGTCCCATTGATCGCGCCAAGCAATGCTATGAAGCCCCGTGGCTCCCTCATGTGTCCAGCGGAACCCCAAGTAACCGGCGATGTTCTTTAATGTATTGGCGAAGACGGGGAAGTAGATCTGGGAGTGAATGACTGAAAGGACGTTCGTTGCCCTTTTCTCGATGTCAGCGAGCGCCGCATGAAGATCACTGGCGATCTGAGGCTTCAGGCGTCTTAGTGCTTCGGTATCGTAATTCCCGAAATGGTAGAGAGCGTATGTAGAGTAGCCGCCCAGGAGACGAACGAAGTTGGCAAGCATGGCCCCCTGCTGTTGTTGATCGTCCGCCCAGAATGAGTGGGTGCGTTGCCCGACCTCACTGTCGATGAGAACGCCAATCAGGTAGTACGAGCCTCGGTCGGGTACGCCCTCGACATCGAAGAACACCCGTGTGGATGCTGTCGGCAGGTGTGGCTTGCCATTGATGTATATCTTGTTTTCTCGTAGCGCCAATGCCTGGAGCGCGAAGCTATGAGGGCGAGGTGCTTCTTTGGCCCACTTTGGTCGCCTTCTCGGTCGAAATGTGTAGGACAACTGGGTAAGGGTGAAGATGGCTGCATACGATGAATAATTCGGGTTAGAGCGCGCTGGACGAACTTTGCGAGGGCCGGAGGCGGCGGGGGCTGAGGCGAAGGTGTGTTGGCTTGACCGGCGTGACCGGATGCCTGAAATCCGGCATGGTCCAGTGGCACAATCTATGTCGATGGGTTGCAAAAGATTTGCAACCCATTTTGCAACGATGGGTTGCAATTCACATGAAACTGATTACCATTCGTAAATCATTGAAAATAAAAGACTTACAAGTACCGGAGGTGGGAGTTGAACCCACACATGGTTGCCCATACTGGATTTTGAGTCCAGCGCGTCTGCCATTCCGCCACTCCGGCTCACATTTCAGTCACATTGGACTGACGTCGTAACTCTTGGTAATTCTTGACGCTCCTTTGACGTGTCTCAAGATAGCGTTGCTCTCACATTTCAGCCGCTACGGAAACACATCGCCAACAATTGCAGAAAATGACGGAATGGACATTATTACATTTCTCGAGTTCGACGGCAAGCCGCCCCACAATACGCCCGAATCGGATGTGAAAGGGACAATAGGTGATAATGGCCGTGGAGTCCAAGAGCAGATGGACCCACCCGACTGAGGTACATTAACCCAACATCCGCGACCCTTTCTCAATAGGCTGCGGGCCTGATTTGTGGTATGTTAGACGCCATGGAAGCGAGCCACCAAATCGATGTGACGAACCTCGATTCCGAGCACCGCCGGGCGTTTGAGGATATCATCGGGACGCGGTTGCAGGCGAATCAGCGTTTGGTCATTAGCGTGACCGAGGTCGATGTGAAGGCTCCGGCACCCACTCCCCGGCGCGCGCAGTCGATCCGCGATTGGACCAGCGTGTACGAGGGTTTGACGGACGAGGAAGTCGATGCCATCAATACCTGATCAAGAAGGACCTGGAGCGATTCCGGAGAGCGGAAGCATAATCCTGCGTCCGATGAGACGATGCAATCATCACGACCGCGGCCGCCTGTGGCAGTGTGATAGTGCCCGCAAGATTGCATCGAGCACGGCATCGAGGTGTGTGCCCACATCTTCGGCGAGGAACCGCAACACGAAGCAGCCGTTTTCCTGGAGCAGAGAGTCCTTGCGCCGGTCGCGACGGTACGCCTCGGCGTCGGCCAGATGCTGGCCTCCGTCAAGCTCGATGGCAAGGCGGGCTTCGGCGCAGAGCAAGTCCACCTCCATGTGCCCCCATCCGTCAAAGGGAATCGGCAGCTCCGCGTTGAGGCGGAACAGCTTGGCCGTGTCGGGCAGGGTCTCAAGCCGTCGGAACAGAAATGCCTCGCTTGCGCTTCGCGCACGCCCGACGCCTTCGGCGCCGGGGGACACGGTCCGTGCCGCATGGACAAACAGGTTGGCCAGCGGCGAGTCGACGCCGTCGCGTACGAGCCGCCGAACGCTGGCCGCGTAGTCGTTTTTCCATTGGGGATCGACAGGAAGCGGCACGTCGGCCGGCCAACCCGGCACGGCACTGGCAGGCAAGAGGATCGTATATCCGAGGGCCTCGTAGCCGCGGCAGCGACGATCGAACATTCGCGCGAACATGGGCACATTCAGGTCGGCGTAGTCGTAGACCCGCACTTCGCGCTTGCCGACGTGCAGGCGGTGCAACCGGCCGACGTACTGGGCGATCGTCCCGCGCCAGGAGACGGGCAGGGTCAAAAACAAGGTGTCCAGCCGCGAATCGTCGAATCCTTCGCCGATATAGCGGCCCGTGGCGAGCAACACCCGATCCTCGCGCTCGGGAATGGCCACCAGGCGATTCAGGATCGCCTGGGTCTCGCTGGGCCGGGCGCCGCCGCGAAGCACGACCAGGTGACGAATGCTGGGGGACAATTCATTTGCCAGGCAATCGAGATGCGCGTTGCGCTCCGTCAATACCAGGGGCGACCGGCCTTCCCGCACAACCTGCAGGATTTCGTCGCAAATGAGCCGGTTACGCACGTCATCAGCAATGAGTTCGTTATAGAGATCGTGGAACTGGATTCGCGCATCCGGGTTGGCTGCCTGCCGGGCACCCGCTTGCGGGTGGCGATACGAAGTGGGACGCACCAGCACGATGTGTAGAAAAGGACGAGCGGCGGCAATCGCCTTTGCATCAACACGATGGCGCACAGGCCCGCACTGCATGAAAATGATCGGATGATGGCCGTCCTTGCGAGCGACGGTGGCGGAGAGCCCGGTGACGAACCTCGCCTTCGCTCGGCGAGCGACCTGCTCGAAGCTTTGGGCGGACAGATGGTGGCACTCGTCCACCACGAGATGACCGTACTGGGCCACGCAATCGCTGACAACGCCCTTGCGAACCAAGCTTTGAATGACCGCAACGTCCAGCAGGCCAGTTGCCTTCCTTCGGCCGCCCCCGATTCGCCCAATGTTCTTGACGGGCAGGCCGAGGAATGCCGACAATCGTTCTACCCATTGCTCCAACAGTTGCCGCCGGTGCACGAGAACCAGGGTATTGACGCCGCGTTGGGCAATGAGCCAGGCTGCAATCACGGTCTTTCCGAATGCCGTCGTGGCGGACAAGATGCCTGTATCGTGGGCCAACATCGCCCGGGCCGCGGCTTCTTGGTCTGGCCGTAGCTGCCCGCGGAACGCCACGTCGAGCGGTGTGCCGGCGCATCGTTCGTCGCGAACGACCATCTCAATGTGCAGGTCGGAGAACAGTTTCTGAATGTCTTCCAAGCACCCGCGTGGCATGCCAATGTGGTTGGCATAATCTTCGGCACAACCTATGATTCGCGGTTTGCCATACGACGGCAAGCGCATTGCCTGCGCCTTGTAGAACTCGGGGTTCTGGAATGCCGCAACGCGCAGCAGTCGATTACGAAGCCCGGGGGGCAACGGTTCCTTGGGGATGTAGATCTGATCCCCGAGCACGATCTCAATACTCTTCGGCAGCGGCCCGGTAATCGGTGCTTCTTTGCGACGACGCGACGGTGGCGCAGTCCATGGCTCGTCGCCATCCTCGTCAGGCAGGGCCATGCGTACGCCAACGATGCGTCCTCGCCGTTCGGCCTCACGAACAATCTCCTCGGCCGTCGAACGATTGATCTTACGGACCGAGGAGAGAAATGCCCATTGGTCGGAATGCGGAAGGCACTGCGCATCGAGAAAGACGCTATTGCCAAGCTCCCTCGGCTGTTTCTGCAGCGGCAATGCGATCAGGTTGCCGAAGCCCCCTTGGGGTAACGTATCTTGATTCGGGAAGAAGCGGTCATAGGAATCCAGGCCTATGTCCGGCCGCAGTTCCATCGTTTCGGTCAGGATATGCGAGCCAAGCCTGCGCGCCAGAATGGCAGGGATCGCCTCTTCGAAGAACAACCAGACGTGCCCGCCGTTGCCGGATCGTGACCGCTCCAGAGCGGCGGTCAAGTTCATGCGCCGGCACGTGTCGAGGACGGCTGCGGCATCGAATTGCCAGTGTGACTTGTCGAAGTCGGCGGCCAGAAAGAAGCAGGTCTCGTCTTGAAGCATTGGATAGACGCCCATGACGAAATCGCGACTATTATCATCTCGGCCCGAAAGGTGCCGACGAATCACGTCATCGGTGACGGGAAGGAACCGGCGATGCGGGCATTCGGCGCACTTGACCCTGGGCTTTTCGCACACGCCCCGGGCCCACTCGTTCGCACACGCCGGTTGATAGCCGGACTTACCGGTCTTGCGGCTCTCAAAGCGACGAGGATAGATGTCGTCGCGCCCACGGAAGAGCGACCGGAACAGAGCGACCTTTGCCTCGGCGGGGGAGTGATGATGGACCAGAGCGTCGTTATCCATCAGACACTGTCCTCAGCAATCTGCCGTGCTGCAACGAAGACGGAGATCCAATCGGCGGAGCATTGACCGTGTCACACGAGCGGGCGCTTCTCGGCTGGTGACAAAACGAGTTCGCAAACGAGCGACAACCACAAGACAACAACAGCAGAAAACAGGAATGGATATTGTCACATTTCTGGAGTTCGATGGCAAGCCGCCCCACGAGACGCCGAGCCGGTTGCGCTGTGATGCAAGTTGGGAATGGTGGATGCTTTGGGTACGAGCGTCGGGAGGGCGATACCCCCAAACGAAGCCGTGAGCCGCGGGAATCTGGTGGCTGCGGCCGCGAGAATCGCGTTTTTTACAACGCAACCGGCTCGGTCAGGGGTCAGGGGACAAGGAGACAGGGAGACAAGGAGACAAGGAGACAAGGAGACAGGGAGACAGGGAGACAGGGAGACAGGGAGACAAGGAAACAGGGAAACAGGGAGACAGGGAGACAGGGAGACCGCAATACGCTCCCCATCTCCCCCTCTCCCTGTCTCCCGGTCTCCTTGTCTCGTTTCTGCTTCCGCCTTCATCCTTCATTCTTGGGTTCCATGCCCAACTGCCGCATCTTGCGGTAGAGGTTCGAACGGTGCAGCCCCAGCCGGTCGGCCGCACGGGTCAGGTTGCCGCCCGACTGCTCGACCATCCGGCGGATGTAGTCGGTCTGGAATCGGGCGGTCGCCTCGGATAACGGGTGATCGAGATTGCCCACCGGCGAGTCCTTCGCCCGGGGCGAGAGGATGAAGGCCAGGTCCTCGGCGTCGATGCGGTTTTCGGGCGAGAGATAGGCCAGCCGCTCCATGAGGTTCCGCAGTTCGCGGACGTTTCCCGGCCAGGGGTGCTCGGTGAGTTTGTTCCGCGCGGCGGGGGTGATCGCCGGGACCTTGCGGCGGGCCCGCTTGCAGAAGTCGCCCAGGAAGTGCTCGGCCAGGAGGAGGATGTCGCCGGGCCGGTCCCGCAGCGGGGGCACCTCCAGGGTGACGACGTTCAGACGGAAATAAAGGTCTTCCCGGAAGCGTTTCTGCCGGACCATTTCGGCCAGGTCCTGGTTGGAGGCGGCCAGGAGGCGGGCGTCGGTCGGGATGGGCGTCGAGCCGCCGACGCGGACGATCACCCGTTCTTCCAGGACCCGCAGGAGCTTGGCCTGCCCGCTGAGACTGAGGTCGCCGATCTCGTCGAGAAAGAGGGTGCCGCCGCTGGCCAGCTCGAATTTGCCCTGCCGGGCCTGCTGGGCGTCGGTGAAGGCCCCTTTTTCGTGGCCGAACAGCTCGCTCTCGGCGAGGTTCTCCGGGATGCCCGCACAGTTGACGGCCACCAGCGGCTGGCCGCGGCGGCGGCTGAGATAATGGATCGACTGGGCCACGACCTCCTTGCCGGTGCCGTTTTCGCCGAGGACGAGGACGGCCAGGTCGGTGTCGGCCACGCGGCGAACGACGCTGCGGAGGGCCTCGATGGCGGGGCTCTGGCCGATCAGCCCGACGCCGGCCGCGGCCTCGTCGGCAATCTGGCGGTTGGTGCTGAGGAGCCGCTGCCGATCCTGGGCGTTCTCCAGGGCGACTGCGGCATGGGCGGCCACCTCGACCAGGGCGTCTTCGTCCTCCTGGGTGAAGGCGCCGGAGAGCCGGTTGATCAGCTCGAAGGCCCCGAATAGCTCGCCCGGGCGGCCCCGCTCTAACGAGCGGCCCCGCAAGGGGACGCACAAGAGGGTTCGCGTCTGGTAATGGAGTCGGGCATCGACGTGGCGGTCGATGACGTTGGGTTCGGCGGCGGCATCGACCCGCCGGGGCCGGCCGGAGCGGACCACCTCCCCCACCACGCCTCGATCGTCCGGGATCCGCAGCTCGCCCTCTTTGATGCCCAGGGCGGGCCGTCCGACGAGGCAGCGGTTGGGCCGGTCCCAAAGGAAGATGCTCGCCCGATCGGCCCGGAGCAACCGGGTGGCCGCTTCCGCCATTTGCACCAGCAGGGGCTCCAGCTCCCGCACCTGGTTCCACTGGCTGGCGATGTCCAACAGGGTTTCGAGGCGACGGATCCGCTCGCGGTGCGCGAAGCGCTGGCGGACCGAGCCGAGGACCTTGTCGAGGAGGGGAGCCATCTGTGCGATGGCCGGGCCGAGCCCCGCGGGGATGGCCGGCGTTGGCCAGTGTACGGCCAGAACCTCGACGGCCGTGGTCGATGGGCCCATTGCCGCGATCGTCCAAGGACCGCTGGTGGCCGGCGTCTGGCGGTCGAGCACCTCGGCCAGCATTTCGATGGGCAACGATCGTGCCGTGCCGGCCTCGGCCACGGCGGCCCAACGGCCAGCGGCGGCCGAGACGACGGCCGCGTAGTCGGCCGCCACGCCCGCGATCAAACGCCCCAGCCACGCCGAGAGCCAACCGGCGGGCTCGTCGGCCTCGATGGCGGAGTGGAGCAGATCCACTGTGGCCGCCACCGCCTTTGGGTGGCCGCCCGGCAGCGCCATGAAGGGCCAGCCTCCGTATGGGTCCTTTGGACTCGACATGCCGTGAGTAGCCTGGAGTTGGCGATCGGATAATGTTCTCGCAATGATGTCACTCTAGCAGTTTGGAATCATTTTGACAACACGGTAGGTCCCGCTTGCCGAGCGGGACTTTTCGGAACGGGGTCCCGCGCCCGTAGGTCCCGCTTGCCGAGCGGGACTTTTCGGAACGGGGTCCCGCGCCCGTAGGTCCCGCTTGCCGAGCGGGACTTT